>JANODW010000797.1:0-4542 GCA_031412875.1 Pirellula sp.
CATCGCTCAAGGTCACGACGATTCGATCGATTTCATGGGAACTGGGATCCGAGGAAGCCATCCCGGCCGAGATGGCCGATAATTGGCTTGCCAATGGCGCCGCATGGATATGGTAATAGTTCCCTTTTTGCGTCTGCAGCGTCGTACTGGATTTCCTACCGCTCGAAAAACAGGTTTGAAGCGGGCATAAACCGGCTCCTACAATTTCAGGATTTGCTAAAGCGGAATAGAAATTCTCGCCGGTCCGATCGACCCCGCCAAACCACTGCTGAAAACATTGGTTGGCCCAGAGGATGGTCAAATCGCCTCCTAAAAGAGCCACACCATCAGGCAAACAGTTCAACACGTCCTCGGCCGCAATGCCTGCCACGCTGATTTTCGCCACCCCAGCCTCCAGAACACAATTCGAATCAGTTCAAATAATCATGCACAATGTACTCGCCAATCGGCAATATTTTATGCAAGTAGAGAAGACTAGTGAATCGTAACAGCCATGCGCATGAATATCGATCCGAACCACCCAATAATTTCAATAACTTTTTGCTGAATCTTTACAAGTACTGTTGGTGCCCGAGTTCGGTGAGTTGTTTAACCGCTTCTCGAACCCGTTCCTCTTCGGACTTGGGCGCTACCAAAGTCGCATCGGGAGTGTGAACGACGATGGTATCGTTCATGCCGATGGTCACGATCAAGTGATCGGGTTCGGATCGAATGATATTGTTCGTGGAATCGATGGAAAGGAACGGTCCATCGACTGCATTTCCTCGTTCGTCGGGGGCGATCAACCGCGCGATGGCTTGCCAACTTCCGACGTCATCCCAGGCAAAGGGAGCTTCTATGATGACGACATTTTCGTGCCGTTCCATGACAGCAAAGTCGATCGACTTGCCTTGGATCTTTTCAAAATGCTCTGTGAAGTTCTTTTGGAAATTGGCCGTCCCGATATCTCGGGCGATCTTTTGAATATAAGAGTGCATTTCGGGTTCATATTTTTCCAATGCTTGTAAGATCGTACTTGCTTTCCATAGAAAGATTCCGCTATTCCAATAGAACGTCCCTTGCTCAACATACTCCTCGGCAGTCTTGCGATCCGGTTTTTCGCGAAACCTTACCACTTTGAAGGTCGACGTTCCGGGCTCGGAGGCGATGGCGTCTCCCCGCTGGATATAGCCGAACGACTCGGCCGGGTAGCTTGGGCGTATTCCGAAAGTGACGATGCGCGTGGGGTCGTCCTCAACGAGCTTGGCGGCAGCTCGGATGGCGCGATGGAACTCCGACCGGGGCTCGATGACGTGGTCGGAGGGCATGACGACCATGATTCCGTTAGGGTCGGCCGCAAAGACGAGCGAGGCGGCGACGCCGATGCAGGGTGCCGTGTCCCGTTTGAATGGTTCACCGATGATGTGTTCGATGGGCAGGCTGGGAAGTTGGGCAGCCACCGCATCGGTGAGTTGCTGGTTGGTTGCAACCAGTACATGCTCGCTGGACACTAAGCCTTGCAATCGATCGAAGGTCGTTTGCAACATGGTGCGTTGCCCCCCCATCTTGAGCAACTGCTTGGGTTTGATTTGGCGGCTGGCGGGCCAGAATCGAGTGCCGGAACCCCCGGCCATGATGACTGCATGGAGCATGAATTTTCCCTGACGGTGCTAAGCAAAGTATGTGTCGACTAGGATGCGCGAAGGATTTTGAATCTTCCTTCGCACTTCTTCTGCGTCGAGAGCCCAGTTGGGATTGATCTCGACTTTGGCGTTTGGGCTCACTGCGAGCCCCACTTGTTCCAGCCAACGTTTATGTTGGTTGGAGATGGCATTTCGGGTCGCAGAAGGGGTATCGGTGGCTGCCCCATCGGCGTTTTTAACCGGTGCAAAAACTTCCGCTGCATCCGCTTCGACAACGATCGTGCGATCGGCCAGGGGGAGCAGATCGAATACGAATCGCTCAAATTTGATCGCATTGGGTGCGGCGGGTTTTTCGATGGTTCCAGCCTCGTTGAGGAACGGTACGGCTTTGTGGGCGCGATGGAACGGCAAGCCCCCTCCGTTCTTTGCTGATACCGCCAAGAATTGGAGATCCATCACATGCACCGCAATGTTTCCTGCCCATAGCCGCAGCGATCCGTCGGGCTGGGTACGGTTGGCGGCGGCCTCAGGCAGATCGCTATATTCGATGATATGTGCTCGACCGTCGATGGAGACCACGTTTCCCACCTTTTCGGTCGCGAACCGTTTTTTGACAACTTGCGTCGTCATTTGCGACTTGGCCAACAGATGGTACCCAATCAGCAGCGGGTCGCAGGCCCTAACCATCGGATTGTCGACTTGCGCGTAGAAAAAATGTTCTATTCCGCGTTCTGCGGCGGACTTGAGAATGCCGTGTCGATCGAGTGCCGAAACGATGCCACCGTGTCCGTCTGGACTCAGAGCAATCGAGAACGGGGAATCCATCAGGATCTTGCCGGTCGTTGCGTCGATTGCCGGCATGGTTCCTTGGCAAAAAATGATCAGCTCGTCCTCTTTCAAACCGAGGCGTGCATGTTGGTCAAAATACGTGCGCGTTTGAGAATCGGTTGCAGGGCTGGTCATCAAGAACATCGGGATGGATTTCTCATAACGCCGCATCGCGCCGCGCAGGGAATCGACATGCATGGCAAACAAGCTGCGGTTCGACACCGGGCCGATTTGAAACATTCCCTTCGGCAAATCGAACCCCAACCGAGTCCCTTGCCCGCCCGCCACCAAGATCATTCCAATCTTGCCCTCTCGGATCGCTTGCTCGCCACAACGGCGAGCCTCCTCGGCAGAGAAGTTCGCGTTGGGTTCGTTCAATCGGATCGCCGACGGTGGTTCGGCTTTATCGGACAACGCTTTCCAGTCGACCGCTTTTTCGGTGCCAGCAAACAGGTCTGCAATCTCCTGAAAATCGATCGACTGGAGTTGAGCATCGAGTCGCGATTGGTCAGCGGTCGAAAGCTTTTTCCACTGATCCAGCAGATGAGATTGTCCGAATTGAGGAGCTAGGGTTTGCCAATTCTGAGTTGCATCATGCATAGCGATCACTATCCATTCTTTGGAAATTACTTTTTCACGTCAAGTAATTCGATCTCAAAGATCAGGGTCTCGTTCGGTCCGATGACAGGTGGAGAGCCTTGTTCGCCATAAGCCAGATTGGGGGGCAAAGTGAGGAGCCATTTGTCTCCAACTTTCATGCGTTGCAGAGCTTCGGTCCAACCTGGGACGACTTTGCTTACCGGAATCGTGAGGGGTTCGTTCCTCTTGAGCGAAGAATCAAAAACCGTTCCGTTGATCAGCTTCCCTTCGTAATGGCAGACGACCGTATCGGTGACGGTAGGTTGCTTGCCGGTACCCGATTTGAGGATCACGTATTGCAAACCGGTGCGCGTGGTTTGCACACCATCCTTCTTTTTGTTCGCTTCGAGGTAAGCGTTTGCTTTTTCCAGATTGAGCTTGGCCGCTTCAATCATTTTGGTTTGAATGCGTTGCTGGAAAGCCTTCATCGCATCTTGAAACTGTGCCTGCGAAAGTTTCGGTTCTTTTTTGGAGATCGCATCGAGGATGCCGAGCAAAAGGTCTTTGGTGTCGACATCTTTTTCTCCGATACCGCCTTGCGCCAAATCCCCTCCGAGGCTGAAGCCCAGCGCGTAGCTAGAGTTGTCTTTGATGGTGGCGCCTGCGGGGACGATGGGAGCGGGTGTCGCTCCACCAATTTTTTCCTGTGCGTGGCAGTGCACTATTCCAACGAGCAGTACGGAAACGCACGCCAGGGTTGTTCTACACAACATGAGCAAATATATCCTTCGAATCGATTTTGAAACCAAACCAGCCTTGGAGAAAAAACGAGTACAATTCCTGAGACACTCAGACTACCCAAGAAATTGCCTTGTTTACAGAGCAGTTGGGGACGAAAACCCGCCCAAAGACGATTTATTTGCAGGACGCGATGCAGCACCCTTATGCAAACTTACAGGATTTAGTAGAAGAAATGCGTGAAATGACTGCATTCGTCCCAAGTGTGCAGGGTTAAACGCGATGCGTGCTTATGTCCAACAGGTCAATCAAGACTCCTCGTTCTACCTCGCTTCCCTTCAAGCTTCTCACTGGTTTTGGGAACGCGGTTATGAAGTCACCCCGTTTCGCTTTGCGGACATCTCGATGGGATTGCTCGATCCGTGGCTGATTCAACGGCCGGATGAAATGGTCGTGCGCGCAGGGGTCGAAACGATTCGCGCGCTGCTCGCTCGAGCAGGTCGGCCGGCGCCACCGGTCTTTGATCTGCCGCATTCTCTGTCGCAGTGGATTGGACGATTCACTTGGGAAACGACGATGGGAGAAGTGCGAAATCAAGTGGACTCGGAGGTTTCGTTTAACCCTTTTCATATCAAGCCGTTGCTTCATCAGAAGCTTTTCAAAGGGACCGTCGTCTATGGACTGCGCGACCTGATCGCGTCGGCAGCTCTGCCCGATGAAACGCCCGTGCTGGCGCAACAACGCATCGAGTTCGTTTCGGAATGGCGAGTTTCCA
>JANODW010000798.1:0-6774 GCA_031412875.1 Pirellula sp.
CTTGAGCGTCGGACGCCCAACAGTGATCAAGCGATCAAATCGTCCAGGTCGAAGCAATGCGGGGTCCAAAACGTCTGGCCGGTTTGTGGCTGCCATAATGATGACCGAATCGGTCGGCGAGAAGCCATCCATCTCGCCCAGGATTTGATTGAGTGTCTGCTCTCTTTCGTCATGACCACCGCCGAGCCCCGCGCCTCGCTGGCGTCCGACTGCATCGATTTCGTCGATGAAGATGATGGCGGGAGATTGCTCTTTGGCGGTAGCAAACAGATCGCGGACTCGCGACGCGCCGACGCCGACAAACATCTGAATGAATTCGCTGCCATTGACTGAAAAAAAGGAAACCCCCGCTTCTCCCGCGACCGCCCGAGCCAAAAGCGTCTTACCCGTTCCCGGAGGTCCATTGAGCAGCACCCCTTTCGGGACTCGACCACCGAGCTTTTGAAATTTTTCAGGAGACTTTAAGAACTCGACAATCTCTTGAAGATCCGCCTTCACCCCTTCCAGGCCAGCGACATCTTCGAACGTGATGCTCTGATCCGAAGGCTCAAACCGCTTGGCAGTCGACTTTGTAAAACTCGTCAAGAAACCACCACCCATCATCGAGTCGCGGCTCCTGCGGAAAAACAAAAACAAACCGACAACGGTCGCGATCAACATCGACAAAAAGAACAATGTCATGATCGTGCTTGCCGTGCCGCCCGGAACCACATCGTACTTAAAAGGAGTTTTTGGGATCGCAACCGACTTGGGATCATCCGGGTCGACAACCGCCGGCTTGTTTGACTCCTCCCGCAACTTATTCAGCTTCTCAAAAAGTGCGGACTGCGTTTCAGCCCCCGATGGAATGAATAGGTCGAACGACTTGTTGTACGTCTCCTTGGTCCCATCGACTCCTATTTTCGCCTTTTGATCTGGGGACAATGGCTTCTCAGGCGGAAAGATGAACTTGCCCTGAATGTAAGACTCGTAAATCGTCAGCTCTTGAATGTTCGCTTTGTCGATCTGCTCCAGGAAAAAGCTGTAATCGATCCGGGAACTGTTCAGCCCTTGCAGGAAAAACAGCATTAAAAAAACTACTAATATAACGAGTCCGACCATCCAAAAGCCTTGCCCTCGTCGGACCGGTTGGGTCGATTGACCTTCGTTTTTTTCCTCCCGGGGGGTTTTACTCATATTCCGCTGCTGTCCGTCGCTTGTTTAGAAATGAAAGTGATTCAGGGCGTTGTAGCCAAACGGCCCAGGAATGGTGTTGGCTTGATTTTGGGGGCACGCTGTATTGTAGCGGGCTGCCCAATCTACCGGCAGAGCTGTCAAGTTTCCACCGGTTTCGTCTTGGCTTTGAGGCCGTTTTTTGGTATTTCCGCTAATCCTCCGGTTTTTCCAGACGATCGAGAACCAAAATGAACCAAGACGCCATTCGTTCGACTGAACTGACGACGGAAACCCTTTTTTCGTTGATCGACTCCAAACTGCATCTTCTTTCGGAAATGCACCGGATGGCTCTCGAACAGATGGAAATGGTTGTTCAATACGACATGACAGCCTTGATGTCGTTGCTCTCTCGGAAACAGGAGTTGATGGAGTCGCTATCGGACGTGCAAACGCGCCTCGCTGGTTTTCAGGATCAGGATCCGGAACGGCGTTGTTGGTCTAGTCCCGAGCGTCGAAAGGAGTGCCAAGCCAATGTGGCCAAGTGCGATCAACTGCTCAAGGAGCTGATTGTGATGGAGGATCGTTCGTTGGGAAACATGAATCTTCATCGTGACTCGGTGGCTGCGCAGCTTCAACAGAACATCGATGCCGCGACGATTCAGAATGCATACCAGTCGAGCGAGCTGCAAGATTCGTTAGCCAATAGTTTCCTATCGATGGAAGGTTGATAGCGATCGCTATTGGGAAAGGACCTGTCATGTTTTCAAACCCCACCTTGAAGAGCCTGGAACAAACGATTGCGTTTGCGGAGCGCCGTCATACCATTCTGGCCGGCAACGTGGCGAACGCCGATACGCCTGGATACCGGACACGCGATCTCTCGGTCGATGCATTTCAAACGAGCTTGCGCGATGCGATTCAAGCGGACCGGAGAGAATCCGAAATGTCCCCGGGGCTCAGGCTGAGTCTCGTGGGCTCAACGGTTGCGGCGACCAAACCATCCTTTGCCGACGCAAAAAATGTAGCGATGGAGAATGTCCGCGACTCCATGAAGCAGATTGTGTACAACGATGGCAGCGACGACAGCCTCGAAATGCAGGTCACTCAAATCGCCAAGAATCAGTCCATGCATACCACCGCCATCGCCCTGATGAAGTCGCAATTTCGGCAACTGCAGATGGCCATCACCGGCTCGCCTAATATCTAGATTCCCATTCCGAATGCCACTGGGAAAAATGCTCGTCTCAGGACTAGTCGAACAGCTTCCGCCACCAAGGCTTCTCAATCGCGGGGGAGGGGGTAGGTTCGGGGCGCACTGTTTTCATGGGCTGTGTTGCACTCACACTGGCTTTGGGTTTAGCTGCCGGTTTGGGCATTGGCCCCCCGCCGCTGGTGAATTCCACATGCAACTGGAGCGCGCCGATTTGCAGGACTTGGCCGGGCATCAATGCGGCATGCTTGACCCGTGTATCGTCGACGTAGATTCCGTTCGTCGACTCCAAGTCCTTAACGACCAACGTCCCTTCGCCGTTTAAAGTGAATTGGCAATGTTGACGGCTGATCGATGGGTGGTCGATGCAAACTTGACAGGTTGCATCGCGCCCCACCACTCCGGGAGGCTGAATCGTCCAGGTGGATCGATCGAGATCTGCGACATGGTTTTGGAGAATGAGTTGGTAGTACATGGGCCGTTTGCAGCAAAGAATAATGGACAAGATGCGATCCAAGCCAACATTGTAGACAGCGGATCTCAGACAAAAAGATTCGGTAGGGTCAAAAGGACCAAGAATTTCGCGATGGTCGAACGGCCATCGAACGGCGTCCGAACGGCGTCCGAACGGCCATCGCAACTCGCCCTAAAGCAACTCTTCTTCGAAGCCTTTTTCTCGGAGCCGCTTCCGAACGCGACTCAGTTTCACCCTCAGGACATCCGGATCGAGACCGAGTTCTTTTGCGATTTCTACCGTTGAAAACCCTTCGATTCGCAGGGAGATTAGTTGCTTCTCGATCGGATCCAGTTCGAGCATCATTCGCTGAAGATGGTCCCGGAGCTCGTTGCTCGCACTCACCGTCGACTCGGGGGACTTCAGCGCCAGCAGCGTCTCGACCAGAGCATCCGCTCCTCCGTCGCCCCCCGAAAGGCGCTGTTGCCGTTTCAGGTGCCGCCAATGCTTGGCAACTTTCCGGCGAACAATGGTCAGCGCTAGCGCGATCAGTTTTTCGGGGGACGAAATATCGAATCGGTCTGCCCGCAATCCGACCAAGAGACTCCTATGTACCGATTGAACCAAATCGATGGAATCCAAATGCGGTCGCAATGCAGACCCGAGTCTCAAGCGTGCCACGATCCGAAGTTCCGGTTCGTACTGTGCAACCAATTTCTCCACTGCATCGACATCCCCGGAGCGAGCGGCCGACAGAAGCAGATCAAATTCATTATTCGAATCCATCATGGATCGTATTGAGCCAACAAAAAATTAGACGGTTCCAACAGGATCGGAAAAATCGAGTCTACAATGAATTCTCTACAACAATGGAATCGTCATGGGCGAGGGATCGTTGGATTTTCTGTTTTTGAGTATTCATGACGGACGCAAAGAAAAGTATACCGAGTTCCGAGAGGATTTTGCGACAAGCCTGCGCGGAGGTTGCGGAGGTTGTGCGTCAAAACAAAAACAATGCATCCTTGCTGGTGCTCTCCAGATACCCGGAGATGGCTGCGGACAGCGAAGTTGCGATCGAGGTCATCTACTCCGAGTATGTAGCTCTCGAGGAATTGGGCCGAAGACCGGAACGCGACGCATGGCTCGACGGATTTCCAAGTTACCGGCTTCGACTCGAACGCTTACTGAAATTCCATGAATTTCTATCGGAGTCCGAACCGGCACCCTTGGCTCAGAAAAGCATTGGTAACTACGAATTATTGGAAGAGATCGGGCGAGGCGGGATGGGGATCGTCTATCGCGCTCGGCAAAAAAGCCTCGGCCGCATCGTTGCGATCAAAGTCATTCAGTCCTTGGATGCAAACGGGGACGACCATCAGCGGTTTCAAAGAGAAGCGGAATCGGTCGCCTCGCTGGACCACCCCAACATCGTGCGGGTTTATGAAATTGGCAAGTGCGAGGAGCGTCCATTCCTGGCGATGGAGTATGTCGATGGGGGCACTCTCGATGCGCATCTTGGTCGTGCAACTTGGTCAAGTCACGAAATCGCTTCTTTGGTCAAAGCGTTGGCCGACGCGATGCACTATGCCCATCAGCGAGGCATTGTCCATCGCGACCTCAAGCCAGCAAATATCCTGCTCGGCGATAACAACATCCCCAAGATTGTTGATTTCGGGCTGGCAAAGCGGGAGGACGATGTCGCTAACTTTCAAACGCAGTCCGGGGCGTTGGTTGGCACTCCTTGCTATATGTCCCCCGAACAAGCGTCTGGAGCGGGGAAAAAGGCAGGACCAACGTCAGACGTTTTTTCGCTCGGTGTCATTCTCTATGAACTGCTGACCAAGCGACTGCCCTTCCATGGCCCCACCGCTTCGGCGACACTCCACCAAATTGCAAACCGCGATCCGGTCCGTCCGTCGCGATGGGACCACAATGTGCCGCGCGATCTGGAAACGATTTGCCTCAAGTGCCTCAACAAACGACCCAGCGATCGCTACCCGTCGGCGCATGCGCTGGCAGAGGACCTTACTCGTTTCCTAGACCATCGTCCGATCGCCGCGAGGAGAACGTCGGTACTGCGACAAACGGGGCGGGCGATCGCTCGCCATCCACAGGTGTGTTTGCTTGCTAGCGCGCTCTTGGCGATTTGCATCGCATCCGTCACCTTTTTCGGTTGGCAACAGCGACAAATGGATCGGCTCGAACGCCAACGCGATCACTACGAGGCACGGCAGAGAGAGCGAGCATCCAAAGCCGAATCCGCATACGAATCCAGCCTCGCGAAAGCAAGAGAATTGGTTGGCCGATGGACTCAGTTCGGTTTGAAGCTCGACAATGAGCCAGGAATGGACAGCGTTCGTCGACGGGCCTTTGAGGACGCCGTCGCGTATTACGAAGAGTTCCTCTCCAAAGACACCAACGACCCAGCTATCCGACTGGAGGCCGCGCAAGCTTCTTTGCGAGCCGCATTCATTCACTCCGAACTGGGGCTGTGGTCGCAGGCCGAAACAGGATTGCGACGAGCGGATGACTTGCTCGAAGAACTCGAACCCAACACAAAGAACCGATGGCAACGGTCGGATTGCCTCATCCAATGGGCCCATGTCCTGCGTCGTTTGGAGCGATGGAGCGATTCGGAAAGCAAATACCTTCAAGCGATCGAGATGATTGCGGATTTACTCGATCAAGAACCCTCAAACACCGCCTACTTGATCCGTCTGGCCAATGCAAAAATCAATCTATGCGTCGTGTACGGCGCGCAGCAGCGGTTGGATGAATGCGTCACTACCTATCTCGATGCGCTTCGAATCGATTTGAATGCGATCCAAATACGCTCGGGCGAATTAGATTTTTCAAGCTCCCACTCAACGGCCGCCGGCGATTTCGAGAATCTATCCGAGCAAGTGTCCTGGCAAGTCGCGCTCTGCGGTCGCCTGAGAGAACGTTTGTCGAGCAAGGGTGCTGAAACGCTTCGATCGCTGGCCCGAGAAAATTACCTTGCCGAACTCGCGCTATGCTTGGACGATCTCGGGCATCTCCTGCAACGAAGAAGCATGTTGGAGCCTGCGGAAAAATGCATTCGAGAAGCGATCGCGTTCCGAGAGCTGACGATCGCCAATGCGTCCGAAAACCGTCGTATCGAACAATATCTGGCCAGGAGCGAGACGCATCTAGGCATGATTCTGCTGGCAACCGGTCGGGACCCTGAAGCGGAGACTTGGCTCATGCGGTCCAATCGTCTGTACTCAAAGCTGTGCGATGATTTTCCGGAACGCCATGATTGCCGCCATGAATGGGGTAACAATCTCGTTACTTTAGCGAGGTGCTACCTCAAGGAAAACCGGCCCCAGGATGCCATACAAACTTCGCAAAAAGCCATTTCCATCCATGAACTATTGGTCGCCTCGCTTCCGGAAGTCGAGTCGCTCAAACAAGAATTGACCAACGGGCTTCTGGTCCTGGCCAAGGCGTTCCAAGAGGCCCGCGACGAGGATTCCGCCGCGAAGCAATATCGGCGAGCATTGGAGATATCTCCGAACAATCCCGCTTCCTCCAACAGCTATTCTTGGATGATCCTGACTTCCCAAAGCGTTCGTCCCGAAGACGCTGCCCTGGCAGTGCAGTTGGCGTTGAAGGCGACTCAAGGGGCACCCAAGATTGCCAACTACCGAAATACGCTGGCCCTCGCTTACTACCGGATGAACCAGCTTCATGATGCAAGCCGTGAGATCGATCAAGCCCTCGAACTTGGACAAGGAGGTTCGACCCTGGATTGGTTCTTCAAGTCGATGATCCTTTCTAAACTCCAAAGGAGCGACGAAGCGAGGGGATGGTTTGCTCAAGCCGAGACGCGAAGAAAAACCGAGTCGCCGACCAGCATGGAATTGAGACTGTTTTCTGAGGAGGCCGCGAAAGCCCTTGCCGCGATGACCGGACCGCTAGACGCGTTACCGGC
>JANODW010000799.1:0-3020 GCA_031412875.1 Pirellula sp.
GAACCACTTTGGCCCAAGGATTGGCGCTGGACAACATATCCACAATTTCGTCCATGGGTACGTTTTTGGTTAGCTTGACGGTCATCGCTTGGCTGTGGCAACGCATGGCACCAATCCGCACGCACAGCCCGTCGACGGGGATCGAATTGGGAGACAAACCTAATATCTTGTTCGTTTCCGCAGCCCCTTTCCACTCCTCTTTGCTCTGCCCGTCCCCCATGTCTTTGTCGATCCAAGGGATGAGACTGCCATTGAGCGGCACACCGAATTGCTCGGTCGGATAGTCTTCCGAACGAATCGTTTCGGCAACTTTGCGATCGATTTCCAAGATCGCGGACGCGGGGTCTGCAAGCAAACTCGAGACGCTTTGGTGAGCGACGCCCATTTGCGAAATGAGCTCGCGCATGTTTTGCGCGCCCGCCCCCGAAGCGGCTTGGTAGGTCATGCTCGTCATCCACTGAATAAGATTGTTTTGGAACAATCCATGCATGGCCATCAGCATGAGCGATACGGTGCAGTTGCCCCCGACAAACGTCTTGATGCCTTTGGTCAACCCGTCGCGAATGACTCGGTCGTTGACCGGATCGAGGATGATGATCGCATCGTCCTTCATCCGCAATGACGACGCCGCATCGATCCAATACCCAGACCATCCTGTTGCTTTGAGTTTCGGATAGACTTCGTTGGTGTAATCGCCTCCTTGGCAGGTGACGATCGCGTCCATTTTGGCCAGAGAACCAATATCGGTCGCCGACAACAATTTGCCGGTATCCGCCCCTGCGATCTTGGGACCGTCTCCACCTGCATTGGAAGTGGAAAAGAATACCGGTTCAAAGTGTGCGAAATCGCGTTCCGCGGTCATGCGATGGATAAGGACAGATCCGACCATCCCGCGCCAGCCAACAAGTCCAATCTTTTTCACAATGGCTCAATGGGTAAGAGGAATTGGGACCTATGTCCCGAACTAACAATTGGACGGGACAAAGGTCCCATCCTACGGTAGGAATGATCCTGCCGTTCGCTTTAGCGGAATACTTGTTCGACGTTTCCTCGCAGTATCTGTTTTCCAAGCGACAACGCTTTGTCCTCGGACCAGCACCGATCTTGGCAAAAATCGGTTGCCAGAATGCCAGCAAGGATGCGTTTGTACATTCGGAATTTTGGCAAGATAAACTCCAGTTTATATGCGTCGCTGTAATAGCCGAGCTGTTTGTTGCGAGGAATGGCTTCCAGTCGACCGCGTAGATCGTGCCGCAGGTAGTTGGGTGTGTTGCTATACCACCAGTGGCCATGCGTGAGCACGTTCGGGAAAATCCACGCATAATCAACCAGTTCTTGATTGGTTACCGATGCCAAGACAGAGATGGGAAATGCAAGGTTCGGGAACGCGTTGAATAGTTCTGCGTACTGGATCAATGAAACGCGAGAATCATACAAGTCCTGGCCTTGGAAAACGCCTCCTGGATAAACTTGGCGGTTGACACCGATCATGAGGTCAAATGGCATCCGATTCGCCTCGGCACTCTCGGCGATTTTCCAAAACACCCATTCTGCGATCGTCCGCTTGCTTGTTTCGTTGGCCTGGATGCCTCGCTGATTCACATCATCGAGTGCCGCTTGAGCCGATGCGCAGTGATCGGGATACGCTTTGGGAGCAAACCAGGGGGGCAACGAAATGGCACATGCCTTGGCCCCTTTCTTCTTAAATCGCTCGAACAAGACTTGGAGTGACGCTTGAAGGTCGACGAGCGAAGCCCCGGTTTTTCCCGTCGAGGCTTGTAGCCTGTCTCGAACTTTCGGTTGTGCTAAATGGAACACCAAATCATCGGTGCGCAAGCACGGCACATACCGATTGGTATCAAAGCCTTCCAATGGGTCGTCGAAATCATTGGTCAAAAAGACTTTTTCGACTTTGCTGACCGAGAGCACCTGCGATTCCCAATCGGGTTGTTTCATTTTGGCTTCTGCCAAGTCGAATACGGTTTCCCAATTCGAACGATCGATCTGGTCCCCTTGGAAACCAAATAGCACTTGAGCGAGTTCGACAAACCAAGACCACTGGACCGTGTTGTCGATGTTGCCCAGGTATTGAAATAGCCGGCCTACTTTTTCGCGAGGGGAGATTCCAGGCTCTTCGATCAGGTGTTTGGGCATCCCCGAGGAATGCGCAAGCTCAGTGTAGTAGTGATACCCCAACAAGTCTGCCAGCGTCGACGATGTCGCAGCATGAGGATTGATGTGCGAATGGGAATCGATGAGCACATGCGCATCGAGTTGTTCAAACAAATTTTGCTGTAGACTTTGGCTCATCTCTAAACCTCGTGGAAGGAAGCTCTATCCGCCGCTTACCGGTGGAATCAATGCGATTTCTGAATGAACGAGGGATTGGGGAATCAAATAAGCATCCTCAACGAATTCGTTGTTGATCGCGATGCGTCCGTATTCCACCAGCGACTCGAGATCCGCAAATTGGGCCGTCATCGCCTGTTTGAGCTGCAAAACGGACGCCGGCATGGATAGGACAATTTCGATGGATTCGGCTCCGACTCGCTCGCGAGCTCCAGCAAACATCTTCACCACGATGCGATCGTTCACGATGAATAACGGCTCTTCCCCGTCCCGGTTTGAGCGGTACCGATGTTCCAGCAATGGTAACCCAACGCTTGAACCATCGATTTGATATGCGGTGCGTAGTAAGGACTCACGATCAACGTCAGGCCGATTCCCATGTTGAAGACGTGTTCCATCTCCTTTTGTTCGATCTCACCCAGCTTTGCGATCCAATCAAAGACGGGCAAAACCTGCCAAGATCCACGTTCGAAAATCAAGTCGACATGCGGCGGCAAAATGCGCTCGGTATTCTCAAGCAACCCGCCGCCGGTGATATGTCCAATCCCATGAACCACATTCTTGACCTTGTAGTGCGAAAGCAACGTGCGCGTTAGCTTGCTGTAAATAAGTGTCGGGGCAAGCAATGCATCGCCCACGGTCATCCCTAGCTCCGGGACAAAATGGTCGAC
>JANODW010000800.1:0-2719 GCA_031412875.1 Pirellula sp.
GGGTCGCGGCTCGAAAATGGAAAAAGAGAATCGAGCCAAGACCTTGGTAGGCGTTTTTCAAAATGCTTCGACCGTCGCAATCTTCATAACCGGGGCAATGATGGTTTTGGAAGAGGTGGGAGCCAATATCACCGTGCTGATGGGTGGGGTTGCTGTGATCGGTTTGGCTGTGGCTTTCGGAGCTCAAAATCTGATCAAAGACTACTTCTACGGATTCGTTATGTTGCTCGAGAACCAGTACATGCTCAACGACACAGTCCGCGTCGGGGGAGTGAGCGGTCAAGTAGAACGCATTACTTTGCGAATGACCGTGCTGCGAGACTCCAACGGAGTTGTTCACTTTATTCCGAACGGCACGATCAATAGCGTGAGCAACGAAACGCACGGTTGGTCGCGGGCAGTCTGCGAAATAGCGGTGGGTTATCATGAAAGTTTAGACCGAATCACCGATATTCTTTCGACCGTCGGGAAAGAACTTCAAGCCGATTCGGACTATGGACGCCTGCTGCTCGAAGCTCCCACGGCGCCCGCTATCGAATGCTTGGGCGAACATGCTATCGACCTCAAAATGTCCGTGAAGACACTCCCGAACAAACACGGTACGGTCAAACAAGAATGGCTCAAACGCATCACGACTCGCTTTGAAGAACTGGGTGTCCAACATCCATTCCCTCAGCGCATTATCCACGTCCAAACGCAAGAAAAAATAGTCTCAGAACATACTCAGCCATTGGGAACGCTGCGGACTGGAACGTACCGACAAGCTGGATAGTTCGCAAAACACTGGACAGTCGGGTACACTGGTGCGGTGAGGATCGGATAATTTTTGGTCGTCTACGACCGGCGATTTGTTATGATTTAGTCGCACTTCGAAGGTGCGGTTGGGATTTTTTTGAGTCGCAACCGGTTGATGCGATGTACTGATTTTTGAGTCGCACCCGGCAGGTGCGACCTACCTTTTAAAAGTTGGACCAGACGTGCGTAATGTTCTTATCGCAACAAGTGCACTCCTGCTAGCGACGCTCGGAGTACACACTTGTATGGCCCAGTCGAGCGCCGTCCCCGCAGTCCCATCCGAAGGTACGCCTTGGCAGCGACTGTTGCCCCCACCCAAAGCGTTTTCTGGTCAGCATGACGTGCAAGCCAAGCTCCTCTCGCGACTTCGTGATTTCATAGACACAACCCCTTCCCAATCGCTTTCCCCACCGGCCCTCTCCGACGACGAAATCCAATCGCTCAAACAAGCCATGAAACTCTTCGGGGGAAAACTACCGGAAGGGCTTTCGCCAGATATTCTCGATTCCATCCCCCCCGAACTGATCTCAAAGGCCCTTTCCAATCCGGAATTGATGCGCCAAGCCAAAGAGATGGCGGATCAAGTTTTCAAAGATGGCCGACCCAATTCCAATGCGGACCCGACCAACAATCCGGCCACCCCTATGTCACCATCTAGGCCGTCCCGAAACACCAATCCAAGAGACGAGTCCCCCTCGCAACCCAAGACCAACAATCCCCTTCCTTCCTCGCGGCCGAGCGACCCAGCCAATGCGACCAATCCATCCAGTTCCTCTGGCGGAACACCCGATGCAAAACCGCAGCCGACGGCTAACAGCAATGATCGCGATCGCAATGCGAACCAACCCGATCGCCAATCGACCCAACCCGCAAGCCAACAAAATGCGAATGACTTCCGAGAGCTGATGGACAAACTGCTCAAGACGCAGCAACAGTTTGAACAAAGCAAAAAAGAACGCAATGACGCGGTGCCCAACAACGATTCGGTTCAAGACGATTTTCCATTCGACACGCTCAACAATCCAAACCCTACCGACAATCCTTTCAAAGAGCGCCAACCGGACGGTGCATCCTCACCTGGTTCGTCACCAACTTCCTCCCGAGCATCGCCTCCTGCCGCAGCGTCGTCTGCGAGGTCAGAAAATGCTCCCGGTGCGTCTGGTCCATCCGGCTCCACCCGCAATCGAGCAGGTTCTACGCCAAACCCGCCCAGCCAATCTCAAGCGGAATCGGCTCGGAACGAAGCCCTACGAAATCGATACCAACCGCCTGCAAACGGAGCGAGTACCAACCCCTCGTCCTCCCCGAGCAAAGCGACCAATGCATCTAATGCACCCAATGCATCTAATGTTTCCAATGCCCCCAACGCCGGGCGAACCGGACGTACCCCACCGGCGAGCGGGCCGGATTCTCAAGACATCCGAAAGGAGATCGATCGGAAGGGGTTTGGACCCGCGCTGCAAAAAATAATCGAAGACGCAAAGGCCAAAGTGGCTCAACGGCCCAAACCCAATGCTTCGACGGCCGACGATCCCTCTCAGTCCCGTTCCAATCGATCCGGTGAGGACCAAGGCAAATCGCCCGCTCGCGAAACCAGCGATCGATCGACCAATGCTCCCAATACCGCGTCGAGGCCCCCCAGCGTCGATCCAAATGCCAAATCCCCCTCCCCACGCTCTCCTCAACCTGAATCGGGTTTTTCCAAAGGAGTGAAACAGGCCGGCAATTACCTCAACACGCTCTGGACGCAGATCGCCAAGTCCAGCGAGGTTTCAACCCGCGTACGCTCCAATGCATCTTCGGCTTCTTCGTCGGCGCCATCGTCTTCGGCGCAATCATCCCCGGGGTCAGCATCGTCCGATATCCCCAACCTGTTCCGCGCCAGCGCTTTGCCTTACCTGGCAGCCATCTTGATCGTGGGCGG
>JANODW010000801.1:0-3843 GCA_031412875.1 Pirellula sp.
CTGCTCAAAGCAGAACCTGCCTCACTGTTTTGATGCCGGTCCGTCCCTCGCCTGCTTGTCGCTTCATCTCAACCGGATAAGTAAACGAGGGCCGCAACCTCTCAGTTGTTCTTTTTACTGGGGGCAGGCTGTTGCGCTTTGCGAACGTTGTTGTTGCCTTGAGGCGCAGGAGCGGGTGCCTGTTGCTTCGGTTGCGGTGGTTTTGCAACCGGGTTGGCCGCTTGCTTGTTGGCCGGCTTTGACAATAACGATTCGATCGCCTCTTCCATCTGCTTGCTGAAGTGCGATGTTCGCTTGACGACTTCGCCGTTGCTGTCGATTAAAATCGTAACGGGAACACTCAAAACGCCTAATCCAACAGCCAGGTCGCTTTCGAATCCCCCTTGCTCCTGAATGTGTTGCCAAGGAAACGCTTTGCCGCCATCTAGCGAGTCCAGCGCAACTCGCGGATCTGTGTCCAGGTTAACGCCGACGATCTTGAGATCTTGCCGAGCGTATTTGGCTTGGACCTTTCTCAGTTCGGCCATGTCTGCTTTGCACGGCGTGCACCACGAAGCCCAATAGTGGACCAAGATAGGGCCATTCATCTTAGAGGTATCAATGGGCTTGCCATCGAGCGACTTGCCGACCAATCGGAATTCGCGTCCTTCGAGGCTTAGGCGAGCCAAAGCACCGTATGCTTTCTTTCCTTGGATTGTTTGAGCGAACTTTCCTGAAACCTTGCGGTACCATTTGACCGCTTCACCCTCGTCCCCTGCCAACTCGTGGTTCAATCCGATTTGAATCATGGCGTCGGCAGCGTCGGTGCTCTCGGGATACTCGTTGGCAAACTCTTCCAGTTTGTCCATGTATTCCGATTGCAGTTTTGCAAAGTCCGCTTTCGGTGCGACGCTTTTGACGGTGTAGTCGGTACTGATGAGCCGATAAACAACATACGGAACCAGCTCCTTCCCTTTGGGCATGTTCGTCAATTGCGATTCGAGTTGACGCAGCTTGGCTACCCCCTCCGCGTATTCGCCGGACTGCGCCGCCGAGCTGATGGAGTCTGCAAACTGCTTGACCCAAAGCTCCATTTGGTCGGTACCCTTGTTCGCGACAACCAATTTTTGCAAGACGATGGCCTTCTTCTCATGCAGGCGACTTCGATCACCCGTCTCGTCCTTGATCTCTCCTTCGATTTTTTCAAGCTCAGTCAAGAGGCGTTGGACTTCTTGAGAAATGCCGTTGTCGGTGCTCAACGATCCGACACGGTTGCTGGCCGATGCAGGAAAGAACAAACCGCTGTCTGCGAGCACAGCATTGTCGGTAATCGTGCGAGGAAGGTCTGCGAGCCTCCAAGCGGTCCCGATTTGTACGAGCGTACCGATCATCAATTGTTGGCTGGTCCCATCGTTGTCGACGACTGCAATCACGTTCTCATACGCGACGATGTCCTGAGTGGCCCCCTCGGTTCCCGCAGGGACAATGCCTGGTTTGTCAGCAGCGAAATTGGCCCATTTGGTCCCGACGCTGATGAGCTTTTGGGAGCGTGCGAATTCAGCAAATCCCTTCTTGGCATTTTCAAGACGCGTCGTGAGTTGGTCCCCTTTGTCTTCACCGAGGCCCATCGACTTCAATTCCGAATCGGAAACAAGCAACCGTTTGAACCGTTCGTCGTCTCGCAGCTTGATCGCCTCAACGACTTCCATTGTGACTTCTTCCGCCGAGATGACTTTCCATTGTTCGATTTTTCCATCTTCGTTCTTGTCGATCCCCCATCGGGTGCCGGCCGTTCCCAGCCATCGGTATTGGTCCGCTGCGCCGTTGAAATCGCTGTCGATATCGCGGTAGATTTCAATTCCATCCTTGTAGTAACACCACTGATCGACCTGGCGATCGCTGTTGGCGTCTGCGAAACGTCGAAGCGGCTGGCCTTCCGGCCCATAGATCACGAGCCCTTCGAATCCGTTGCGAGTTTCATACTTGCTGGTGCAACGATCGATGTCCTTTTCTGCCACCTTGTCGTAACCAACATTGTTCTGTCGAGGCGTGTAGCCGAGCGCTTTAACGACCTGCGGATCGCGCTCTGCGGCAAAGCTTGTGCTGAAGCAAATGGCGCCCAGGATACTCGCTGTCGATACCCTTCGAACGTTGGTAGCAATCCATCCCATCAATTGTGCTTTGCTAACTTGACTCATACACCTAGCTCCTTTGCGTCCGGAATTGCGTTGCCGAAATCCAATACTCGACGATGCTTCGAATCTCTCTATCGTCCATTCAATCGTTACTCTTTGCGCAAGTCGATCAAAACGAACGGTCATTTTTCAGATAGTTTAAGTACCTATCTCTCGCGGTTTCACTAACCCCCGCCACTTCCACATTTTTGGGTCGTCCCACTTGGATGGCCATCCCAAGTCTTCGGTATTGCTTGCCAAAATTCCAATCGCGGCGGTTGGCATTGCGACCTCGCCTTGGCTTAGTTTGCTGGCTAAACATTCTAAGCCTGGGTTATGTCCCAACAGCATGACACGTTGTTTCGATGCGATGTTAGCAAAGCTTCGTGCATGAGAAAGGATCTGCGACTCCGAAGCGAGGTACAATCCATCCTCGATAGAAATTTCTGGGAGGGGTCGTAAGGGCTGCGACAGTTGGGGTTGTGAAAGTTCGGAAGCGTCGGCTTCGGAAGCGTCGGCTTCGGACGGAGAGATGGTGGAGCTTAGGTGGGCCGTGGCCGTCCAGACTTGCATCATGAGTTCGAGAGTTTGCTGCGTTCGAACGGCGCTGCTGCAGAGTATTAAATCGGGCATCAACTGATTTGAGAGAAGCCAGTTGGCCATGATTGGGGCCGAATCGCGTCCACGGGGGTTGAGCGATCGCTGTTTGTCGGTCAATTGGGGGTTGTTCCAATCGCTCTTGGCATGCCGCATCAACAGAAGGACTCGAGACATGATTTTTCTACCGACCGAACAGAAGCGGAGAAGTACCTTGCTGGCCAGGTTGTCCGTAATAGCCTGCCGGCTGAGGAGCAGCCTGGAGGGAAGGCTGCATGTATGGGGGCTGCTGGCCTGGAGCAAAAGCGCCGGGTACACCGTAGCCGGGCTGCATGGCTCCGGGCGGAGGCTGGCCGACCATGGGGCTGGCTTGGATGGGTTGCCCAGGCTGTGCGGGCAAGGGGGCAGCGTAGGGATATGCCTGATATTGCTGGGGGTATTGGACCGGATAAGGGTTGCGATTCACGCATCCGCAAAGCGGCATTAGGCCCATGCACGCGAATAAAATCAATAGAGTTCTTTGAATCCTCACAGTCGCAACCTCATCGCGTACATTCCCTTAATCTCGGAGTTGTCACCGATGGGATCGTCGCAGATTTCCCAAGTTGACGTCTACAGCAATTTTCAACGGCGATAAAAACCGCTAGATTGCTCGCTCTGTGGATAGATCGCTCCTCTTGCACCCAACTTTTTCATGACGCAAAACGCACTTTGGGCCGTTTCTCCTATCGATGGTCGCTATGCCAAGCAAACGATAGAACTCAGTCCGTTTTTTTCCGAAGCCGCTCTGATTCGATACCGCCTTCGGATCGAAACCGAATACCTCATCGCTTTGTGCGGGCTGCCCCTACCTCAACTCACTACCGTCTCCTCAGCCCAGTTTGATAAATTGCGCAAGGCCATCTTTGAAGTTTTTACGGAGGCGGATGCTCTGAGTGTGAAGGAGATTGAGAGCACGACCAACCACGATGTGAAAGCAATCGAATACTTCATGAAGAACAAACTGGAACAACTTGGACTTTCCAACATCAAGGAGTTCGTGCACTTCGGGCTGACTTCGCAGGATATCAATAACACAGCAACACCGCTCTTG
>JANODW010000802.1:0-5061 GCA_031412875.1 Pirellula sp.
GGAACGGCGCAAGCCGTCCGGTCTGGACCTGCAAAGAATCGCTGCTATTTCAGCCATCCTACCGGAAGTCTGGCGACATCCGCTACGAAAGTGAGTGCGGCTGGGCGTGAGCCCTCCAGTGTCGCGGAGCTGGTACGTACATACCGGACGGCTCGCGCCGTTCCGCTACTGAAGGAATTCCGTGCCAATTCACATTCATCCGAAGCTGCTTCGCGATACAAGATTAAGGCAGCGTGTCATCATTTCCGTTTATGGTTATTAACCCACTTGCGGTTTGCGAATTCATGTCCACGGACAAGAATCGCACCGATCCATCCATGAACGCGGCGTTTCTTCCGCCTAGGTGCGATGGGTTCATTGAGGACATGAAGCTCTGTAGGCTATGGTCCTTTGGCTCTGCCCATGGCACCGCATCGGCGTCATCGGTTTCCACTGCAAATAAAGTCTTGCTAAGTCCGTCCTTTATGTCCTGGAACTTGAGTGGTGTGCTTCCTGGGAAAGGGCTGTTGGGGGCAACTATAATTTGATAAGTCGTCATCCCAGGAGTTATTTTTGAGGATGGGCAGCGAAAAGTGGGGATCTCCGTTGATGTCAAGTTCACATTCACCGGATCGTTCCAGGGCTTGGTCAAATCGAGCTGAAGGTAGAGGGTTTTTTGCTCGATGAAGGGCAAAAGGAGTGTGCGCCAACTATGCAATCGATTGCCATCGGCATCGACCGTATAGGCGGGTGGCAGCGAACGGTATACCGACTCGTAGTTGTGCAATGCCAAGGCGATTTGTTTCAGGTTGTTCGAGCACTGCATACGGCGGGCGGCCTCCCGGGCGGCAGAAACGGCCGGAAGGGCTAGTGCGGCGAGGATGCCACCGCAAACCAGAAAGCAGACAAACAAGCAGGCAAGTACGATTCCAACGATCGTGACCACGCTGGTGCCTGAACTGCTGGGCGACGATGAGGGCAATTGATACTGCGGCGGGAGATTGGTCGACATTGGCTTCAATCCTGTAGTAAGGTCCAAAAAGCGCGGGCTTAAAGAGTCTTCACAGGAGGATTGTATCAACAAACCGAAGCGGACGGTTCCTGCTCGCAAACAACCGCTAAGCGTTTAGGGATCCCGCGCCTCTGTTTTGAATGGAGCACCGCACCGTCTACTGCGGCGAGCTGAAACATAGTGGCCGTAGTTTGGGACCATTGTCCCGAACTAAATAATCTGTCCTGAAATAAGAAACTGTTTCGAGGTAGGAAACTGTTTCGAGGTAGGAAACGGTTTCGAACTAAGAAACGGACGGGACGATGGTCCCATCCTACGGGAGAACTGAACCTGCCGATTGCCTAAGCGCTTGCTGTTTCGTTGAGCCAGTCGGAGAGGCTCTTGTCGGGAATCTGAACCTTGAGGACAGGAGCGAATTCCTCGAACGACTTGTCCACTTCGAGCAGCAATCGGGGCAAGTCGATCGATCGGGTCGCGGTGACACGTTCCAAGCCTGAAGTAAACTCCTCTTCCTCGTGCCATGAATCGTCTCGGCAAGAGGGTAGCAAGGACGCTAGGGCCACGCAAGCGGCGTCGATGCGAGGAGTTGGGCTGTCGAGCAGTTCGTCCAATGCAGGGTGCCGTTCGATGAGGACCGCGAACTCTTCGGGCAATCGCCAATTTCGGCAGAGGGCCGCTGCAGCTTGCGCGTGATCCCAACCGAACAGGTCCATTTCGAGGGACGACAGACGCATACGTTCTTTGCTCACTCGCGTGATAAGCCCTTCATATTCGTCCGGAAGAGCTTTGAGGAGCAGTGGAATAGCCATGTCTTGCAGCAGGGCGGCTGCAAAGAGTTCTTCCGCGTTGCTCAGTCGAATTTCGCGCCCCAAGCTGCGAGCGAACACGGCTCGTCGGAGGGAATCTTGCCAAAGGCTGCGAAGATCAAACGGTCCGAACTTGGGGTTCGGAACGAGTGAAAAGACGGCGCTCCAAAGCGCAAAATTTTTGATGGTTCTTACGCCGACCAAAGTGAGTGCTTGTTGGATGGAGCCGATTTCGCGAGAGAAACCGAAATAAGAGGAATTCACGAACCGGAGAACTTGCCCCATCAAACCGGGGTCAGATTCAATCGGTTTGGCATATTCCGCCGGCCCATTCATTGGATTTTGCGACAACTCCAAAAGCTGCATCGCGCTGGTCGGAAGCGCAGGAAGCTGCGTTTTGGCCAATACCTCTTGTAGATTTCGAACATCGATCGCAGTGGACATTTTTGGGGGTCTTTTTTACGTGGTTCAACCGAATCGCGTCGGCGTCGGACGTGCCTCGCGATCGTACCCAACCTTAGATTTATTCCATCGGTAAGCAAATTCATTGACCCCATTTTGTAGAAAACTTCTAAGCCCTCATGGATGCCAAAGCAATTCGCAGCAATCGTAACGATTGCGACGGAGAATGGATGTCCTGCGGGGTTTTTAGCGAGCCGCGAGCCGTTCGGGGCGGTGTCGAGTCGTCGTCTTCGCCCGCAAAACTTGCGGGTCGTACCGATTGCGTCAACCAGGCTGAGTCTAAGCATAATGTTCTGCAAAACGAGCCAAACGAAACTCGCCTTGCCCGTTCTGCTGAGGTAAATGCACATACCCATCCTTCTGCAAGATGGATTCCAGTTTGCGTCGCTTTCAAGAGTATTTGATGGATCTCGTCCAAGTAAGCAATCTTTGCAAATGCTACCCGGATAGCCTTCAAGGTGAGTTCGTTGCCGTGGACGACGTCAGCTTTGTTGCTAAAGCCGGCGAAGTTTTTGGGCTGCTGGGTCCGAACGGAGCGGGCAAGACCACGGCGCTAAGAATTCTCGCCACGATCCTTGAGCCCACTTCGGGTTCGGCTCGCATCATGAATTTCGACGTAGCGAGTCAAGCGGATTACGTCCGGCACTCCATCGGCTTTGTCTCGAACAATACAGCCATATACGATCGGATGAGCGCGTGGGAGCTCGTCGAGTATTTCGGACGATTGTATGCGTTGGCTGATGACCTCTTGTATCCAAGGATGGAGATGCTATTTCAAAAACTGAAAATGGATGACTTTCGGGAGTGTCCTGGTGCCAAGATGTCGACTGGGATGAAGCAAAAGACGTCGATCGCCCGAGCGCTGATCCACGATCCACCGGTTTTGATCTTTGACGAAGCGTCGTTGGGTTTGGATGTGATGGTTGCCAGGGCGCTCCAGTCGATCGTTTTGGATTTGCGAAACGAAGGCAAGTGCATCATTTACTCCACTCACATCATGCGCGAGGTCGAACGGTTGTGCGATCGCGTGGCGATCATGCACAAAGGGAAAATCATCGATGCTGGGACTCTCAATGACTTGGCCGACAGGCATCAACAGAATGACTTCGAGGAGCTTTTTTATCAGCTCTTGATCCAGAGCGATGAAGCGAGGCTGCGAGCGGGCATGGGCTGGAAAGACGTCGCGCCCAATGCGGGTTCTGTTGTCTGCGAGGGCCAAGGAATATGAATTGGAAGCATGTCAAACTGATTTTTCACCGAGAAGTGCGAGATCAGCTTCGCGACCGTCGGACCATGTTTACGATTTGCATCCTGCCATTGATGCTCTATCCACTGATGGGGATGGTCATGATGCAGGTAGCGCAGTTTCGGCGGGAACCGCATGTGAACATTGGCGTTGTCGGATACGAAAACTGGCCCTCAGATTTTCCGTTGATCACGGATTTCCCAAACGATAAGATCCGTTGGAAGCGCATTCCCTCGGATAGCCCACTCATAAAATCGTTCCGATCCGCCGAGCTCATGGCTCCGCTGGACGCATCGGATCCAGCCATATCGGAGAGCCCCCATACCCCAACGACGGCGATTTCCGAAGAGTTGCTCCGCAAGATGGACGCCGACTCGATCCTATGGGTGCCGGCGAGTTTCAAGGAATCGATTGCCAAAGACACGTTGGTTTTGTTGAGCAACCAGCGGTGGGAGCGATCTCAAATGGCATCCAAATTCTTCAAAGAGCGACTGGGCGATTGGCATGCAAATTGGCTCCGGACCCAATTGAAAAAGACTGCGCTCGGACCGACTATCGTCGATCCGCCTCGCGTCCAAGATATGGACGCATCGAGCGCCGAGATGAAGCGGGCCATTGTTTGGTCCAAGTTGCTACCGTTTGTAATGCTGGTGTGGGCTTTAACCGGCGCCTTTTATCCCGCCATCGATTTGTGCGCCGGAGAAAAGGAACGGGGAACGCTGGAAACATTGCTTTGCAGTCCAGCGCGGCGCAAGGAGATTGTGTGGGGAAAGCTGCTTACGATCATGTGTTTCAGCATCGGGACAGCGCTTCTGAATTTGGCAAGCATGCATACGACGGCAACGATCGTCATGTCGCGATTTGCAAGTCTGGGTGCCGTGGACATGGTCTCGGCGATGGGGCCACTCCCATTGCAGTCGATGGGATGGCTCGTCTTGCTGGTGGTACCTATTTCCGCGGTGTTCAGCGCGCTGGCGTTGGCCGTCGCGAGTTTGGCCCAAAGCACCAAGGAGGGACAATACTATCTCATGCCATTGCTGTTGGTTGGAATGCCCTTGGTCGTGCTGCCGATGATTCCTGGAGTCACCCTTTCCGCAGGAACGAGCATTGTCCCCGTTACGGGGGCTGTTTTGATATCGCGAGCTCTGATGGATGGGGAGTATGGACTAGCGTTGACGCATCTGCCAACCGCTGCGATCGTGACCGTCATGTGCTACATGCTTTCGGTGCGATGGGCGGTACGTCAATTTGAGAGCGAGAGTGTGATGTTTAGCGATGGCGAACGCACTTCGATTTCCCAATGGATTCGCAACGTATGGCGCAAGCGAGAGGACACACCGTTGCCCAACGAGTCGATACTGTGTGCGCTGTTGATTTTGGTTTGTCTTTTCTTTGGTCGACTCTCTTTTAGCGGAATGCCGTTGAGTTGGGCGACGATTGTGCAGTCCACTCTGGTTATTCAAGTGGCCATGATACTTGCGCCCGCCCTTATTATGGCAACCATATTGACACGCTCCACTCGCAAGGCGCTTCGGGTCAACCATCCAGGGTTCTTG
>JANODW010000803.1:0-12298 GCA_031412875.1 Pirellula sp.
GCCTTTCGGCAACCTTGCTCAGCCGTTCCGAGGAGCGCTACGTTCGTCAAGCCAAGAGTGCGATCATTGCAGAGCGTGTCAAAGAAGTACGTCGCGCCATCATCGGAGCTCGTGAACAGGCAACCGCTGCGGGGACCATCACGAGCGAACAAGAAAAGCAATGGACCGCTGACATGGACAATATGTTCTTGGTAACCCAGTTGATTAGCTACCCTGGCGACTATTTAGAAGAAAGGCCGAGCGTCGAACGCTTGGCCGAGACGCTGGACAAAATGGAAGAGGATGCATTGGGCGAAACTTATCCAACCGCACATGCGGAACGGGAGGTGTTGGTACGTTTCGACGCACCGATCGAACTGGCTGCGGGAAAAGAAAAGCGGTTGGCACCCGCGGAACTTACCGATCACTTGGAGCGTCGCGTCCAGCAGATGCTCGATGAAATGAATGCGCAACGTCAAACCCAAGCCGCTCAAGCTCAGAAGGCCTAGAGTATGTTTTCATTGAACAACGTTTCCAAATCCTTCGGCAACCTGCAAGTGCTCAAGCCCACGACGGTGGATTTTCGAACCGGCGAGTCCACGGTTTTGATCGGTCCAAGCGGGTGCGGGAAGAGTACGCTGCTTCGGATCTTGGTCGGGCTCATTGCAGCCGATTCGGGTTCGATCCATTTCGATGGAACGCCCGTGAACGCAAAAAATATTCAGCAGCAACGGCAACGCATGGGATATGTGATTCAGGACGGCGGGCTGTTTCCGCATTTAACCGCCAGGCAAAACGTGGGGTTATTGGCAACGCATCTCGGGTGGGAGCCACAAAGAACAAGATCAAGGGTCGATGAGCTCGCAGAACTCACCCGTTTACCTCGCGTCGCGCTGGACCGTTACCCCACGCAAATTTCGGGCGGCCAGCGCCAACGGGTAGGAATCATGCGCGCGCTCATGCTCGACCCTGCGGTCATGCTGCTCGACGAACCGATGGGAGCCCTCGACCCATTGGTCCGTTTTGACCTTCAAGAGGACCTCCGAAAAATCTTTAAGACCCTTGGCAAGACGTCCATCATGGTAACGCATGATATGGGAGAAGCGGCATTTTTCGGCGATCGTGTCATGATGCTCGGCGAGGGCGAAGTGGTTCAAGAAGGCCGGCTCGAAGAACTCATCCACAACCCCGCAAATGAATACGTTGCACGTTTCATCAACGCACAAAGAATCCCACAATCATGAAATCTCCGCTGCACCTATGCCTCGCTCTAGGCTTCGTATTCTTTATGGGCGCAATCGCACAAGCGCAAAGCAAGCCGAAGATCCGGGTCGGGTCCAAGAGCTTTACCGAATCGGTTGTGCTAGGGGATTTACTGGCCCATCTCGCGACGCAATCCGGAGCCGATGTCGTCCATCTCTCGGAGCTCGGAGGCACGCAAGTCCTCTGGAAGGCCTTGGTCAAAGGAGACATCGACGCATACGTTGACTATACCGGAACCATTCAAGAATTGCTGAGCAAATTGGTAGAACCCGATACCGATCTACGAACCGAATCCGACATGCGGGCCGCCATGGAGAAATTGGGCGTGTCCATGAGCGATCGTATCGGATTCAACAATACGTATGCATTGGGCATGCGAGAAGACATCGCCGACAAGCTGGGAATCACTAAGATTAGCGACCTTCGCGATCATCCCGAATTGAAATTTGGAATCAGCGATGAGTTCATGGAACGGAACGATTGCTGGCGGCAATTGCCCGCCAAATATCGCTTGCCCCATAAAGATGTACGGACCATGGATCACAACTTGGCCTATCGCGGACTCGAACACAACTCTATCCAACTGACCGATCTCTACACAACCGACGCGGAAATCGAGTTTTACAAATTGCGTGTACTCGAAGACGACAAAGGATTTTTTCCGACTTATTATTCCGTGATTCTCATGCGCAAGGACTTACACGATCGGGCTCCGAACGTCGCGAAAGCATTTTTGCAGTTGGAGAATGCGATCGACTCCAAAACGATGACCGCGATGACCGCCCGAGTCAGGTTGGATCGACAAATCGAGTCGAATGTTGCGGCTGCATTCTTGAACGAAAAGATGCACATGAGTATTCCCTATCAAGGGATAGGAGCAAGTGCGGAGTGGAAGCGATTTGCATCCCGATTGACCAAGACAACCCTGGAGCATCTCTTTCTTGTTTCGGTATCGCTGTCGTTGGCGATCGCGACAGCGATCCCGCTTGGGATTTTGTCGGCTCGCAACGAGGCATTTGGCCAGACCATTCTGGGCATCGTCGGGGTGATCCAGACTTTGCCATCCATGGCCATCTTGGTCTTCATGATTCCCGTTTTCGGATTGGGCGCGTATCCAGCGATAGCCGCTCTATTCTTCTATAGCTTGCTCCCCATTGTTCGAAACACGTACGCTGGCCTCACGCAGATCCCCAAGGCAACGATCGAATCGGCCGACGTGTTGGGAATGGGGACAAGTGCGAGATTGCGATTGGTCGAGTTGCCTCTGGCCCTCCCATCTATCTTGTCGGGCATCAAGACGGCCGCCGTTATCAATGTAGGCACCGCGACAATCGGTGCTTTCATTGGGGCGGGTGGTTACGGTGCCCCCATACTCACCGGCATCCGTCTATCAAGTATTCCGTTGATCCTTCAGGGAGCAGTTCCGGCGGCCTTGCTGGCACTGCTGGTGCAATACGGTTTCTCCAGCGTCGAACGGCGGTTCGTCTCGCCAGGATTGCAGTCCCGCGGATAATTGGCGAGACGGCCGATCGGCGAACCAGATTAATGCCGAGACGGTTAACTGGTTGCGGCGGTTTGGTGCTTTGTTGGTTTGCTACCGCACCGACTGAGAAGCCCCATTGGCAATTTCGATTTGTTGGTTGGGGCTTTCGATTCTCGATGCAAAGTCGAGCAGAACCATTGCGACCCTACGGATCTTGTTAGCCGCGTAGCTGGTCCATTGGTTGGCTCGTTGAGCTTTCACTTCATCGGTTAGCAACGCATTACTGGCTGGCAATGTCGAGGAGACGGTTGACAGCGGGTTGTCCACTGTGTGATTTCGCATTGCGGTTGCGCCCGATAAGTCCTCGAACGAGAACTTGCCGATGGGTCGCACGGCCTCTGGCATCGCGGGCACCCATTTGTCGAAGGCTAATTTCCTTCCAAAATGAAGCGTCCATTCCGTGACCCCTAACGAGTTTAGCCACAAGTTAGCAGGCATGGAGGACGGTCTAGCCAAGGATGGGCGAGCCAAGGTCGGGCGAGCCGAGGCTACAAGGCTGGCACGCTCGTATTGTTCCTCGACGGCATAAAGCGATGCGCCCGGATTCGCTTCCTCCGGGAGTGCGATCGCATCGAGTACGACGTTGGCATCGAGGGGGTTCCAATCCTCGGTCAGCAAGGATTCTGAATTTAGCAAGGATTCGGAATCGTCATATGCGGTTTCTAAAATGGGCGGACGATTTGCGAAGGGGAGATCCGTGTCGGCCGAAATTTGGCTGTTCGCTTCAACGCCATTCGATTCGCAATCCATGACCGGTGGGCAACAAACCGACGGCATGGTTACGCTGTCCATCCAGCTCGGCGTGGTATTGCGAGCTTGGATTTCAGGGCAGACGGGATCGACTCCTACTTGGAATGAGAACGAAGCATTGGATTCGATGTCAGGACTGCACAGCGTATCGTTGGAAAGATCGTTTTGAAACTCGTAGGGACTACTGGAGTCGTTCCGATTCAAACCCGAATCGAGGACAAACACGAATACGTTGCCACCATCGCGTTGCGGCCAGCGAGTGGTAGGTTTTGTCTCAATCGGTTTTGACCAGTCACCGCAGTTCCAATCCTCTTCCGCATTGTTGTCTTCTAGGGTAACAATGGCTGTCACCGGCAACGCATCAGGAATTTGGATCCATTGAACGAGTTTGAGTCCCACCTGCTTCATCGAGGAATTCAGGAAAGGTTTTCCGCCAGAGAGTTGGACCAAGAGCTGCGGCCCATTGGTCAGAAAGTGGTTTCTCAGGAATCGCCATTGGGCCGCAATCGCTGTCGCTTGGGTTTGGATTTCAAATCGCTGGGCAGCCGCAAGACATAGTTCGAGTTCGCGGGCGGCTGCCACATCCCATTCGGAGGCTTCGGTTGATTCTGACGATTCGGATAATTCGGCGGGTTTTGGTATCGCGGCATTCAGCGCTTCGCGTGCTGAAAAACGGCATTGGTCCCAATGGAGATCGTGAACGAAGCACGAGCCCAGCGTGGGCAGCATCCGGTCTTTCCAAGACGCATCGAGCAGCGAGGTCTGAGTTGAAACCAGCAATCCAGCGGTCAAGAGGCCACGGAAAACGGAACGAACGGTTCGGCTACGCATTGCGAGAAACCTTATATATTCGTTGTTTGCGCGACGAGGAGACAAAGACTGATCCAGCGCCGTGGCTGCATCAGCCTTCCGTGGCCATCGGCGAATCAAACAACTGATTAGAAGTATTTGAGTGAGGTAGGGAGCCGAATGACGACCGTACAGTCCAACTGTTTTGTCGCGTTCGACTTCTGATGCTAAAGTTATCGAATGAATCCCAGCGGATCATTAGCAGACAATACTACGCAAACCTCAAATACTCTTTGGTCGCTACCGATTACCCATCCTGCACGGTTTCTTGGAATCGTATGGTGTCTATCGATTATTCCTTTGGAGCATCTCGCCGATGACGGTTTCGGGGGATTGGGTCGCTTGCAATCGCGAAGTCCAGAAGGCTAATTCCTGTTGGTCGGGCACCCGTCCGGCCAAGGCACGCATCAACTCCTGAACGTAGGCGCTGTCGCTTACAAATCGTTCTCGGAACTTAATGTTGGACATCAGCTTGATCTTAAGTTCATTGATCGAGTTTCCTTGTTGCAAGTAGGCTTGCCATGCAACCGATTCGGCTGCGCTGGGAGCGCGATTAAGCAATTGAAAAAAAAGCGAATTCAAGTCGACCGTTTGCATATTGCTTCCTGGATATCCAACGTTGACGACGTTGCCTTGCCCCCCAGTGGGGAAATTAGGTTGGCTGGGATTGCCGAAGCCCTGCCCGCCAGAAACGGATTCGACCATCAAGCTCAAGGGCTGGGCCAGGTTGTTGGTATTCAAAGTGATCGGTTGAGGGAGGCTATAAATCGTCTGGTTTCCCAGTGATATGTAAGCGGTAAGTTGGTATTGATCCCGTGGATCGAGGTAGCGGGGGTCGATATGCAGTTCGAAAGGATAGGGACCGACGCCGTCTGCACGGGTCACGGATTTTCCGCCGGAGATCAGGTTGTATGGATTGGAGATATTTTGCAGTTGGACCACCAGAGCGGAACCGCTGGGGAGTTGCACGCGATCTCGCGATGCGATGACTCCGGTAACCGAGGTTGAAGTGGAATTCATCGACACCATCAGCGGCACCAGCCTTCGTTGCGCCGCATTAAACACCAGCAAAGAAACTCGCCCGGTCGGATCGGCGTTCCTGCGAATTTCCTCGGCCAACTCGATGATTCGATTGTCAAAGTACCCGATCCGAGACGGTCCCACGGCAACGATGATATCGTTGGGTTGCAGACCGGCTTGCTGGCCAGCACTTCCCTGAGCGACTTGGGTGATGACCGCGCCCTCTTCGCGATTGTCGACATAGACGCCGAGTTTCCAGTCTTTGCGTGCGGGAGCCAACATAGGTCCAGCGCCCCCGAACGCCCCAGTATTAAACCCGCTGTTTAGCACACTGTTATTGAAGCCCGTGTTGGTGGGAACGTTCGACGTTGGCGCATTGAAGGAAGACTGCGGGAACCCGGACGTAGAGGGAAATCCCTGCTGCTGCGTATTGAACACCGGGGTACCGGCCGGGTTCAATACCTTAGGTATCGCGCTGGAAAAATCCTGCCAAAACGTCTGGCCTAAACAAAATGTTGGACACGAGGATAGGATGGTGGCCCAGAGAACCATGACTGTGAATTTCATTTTTGACTATTTTCTCAATGGAATGATGGATTGTTTCAAGCGCGAACTCGCACTAACGCATTTGCGGTCCGCTGATTTGATCGAGTTGCTTGCGAATAAACGCAGGGTCCAATGGAAAAAAACCATCGCGAACCGCTTCAAGCTGCCCGTCGCGGCTGAGGATGTATCGAAGAATCGCTTCGCGAAGCCCTCCATCGCCCCCCATTTGTGCCTTGTCAATGACGAGCACCAAAGGCCGAACAAACGGATACTGGCCGGACAAAAAGCTTTGTTCGGTGGCTGGAACGCGAACTCCGTTGAGGATCAAGGATACGGGGCGTACTTGCGGAGTTGATTCTCCGAATCCACCAATTCCAACCCCTCCGATGTCCGTTCCAACCGCAGTGCACACTTCTTCGCTGCTCCTGTGAGACTGCGCCACTTTGGCCATTTCACCCCCGCGGAGTACAAGCTGTTTGATAAACGAGGTCGTGCCACTGACCTCGCTGCGAGAATGGATTCGGATCGGTTTGGACTCGAGATCCCCCTTCACGCCCAGATCGCCCCAAGTGGCAGCATGCTTGCCTGCTCCGCCAGGCGCGCGAAAAATAGATTCGAGCTGTTCAGGTGTTACGCCGGGGATCGGATTGTCTTTGTGAACATACAGAGCAAGCGGATCAAGCGCTACGATAATCCCAAGTGGCTCTTTGCATTTACCGTTTTTGAGGGTTGCAAGGTCGGCTTCACTGAGAGGGCGGCTGGCTCCCGCGATGGTATTGGGATCGGCTGCCAAGGACTGAATGCCCGCTTCCGTGCCATCGGCTCCTCGCGTGAATACAACGTTTGGGTGAAACTTTTTGAATCGTTCCGTCCAGGATTTGCCCAGCGCCAGCATGGTGGTCGAACCAGACAATGCAACCGTGCCTTTGATCTCTTTCTGCTTGTGATACGGTTCGATGGAATCGATTAGATGGAGGAGCGCAGCGTGTTCGATCTGGGACTGGGTCCCCCCCGCGCCTGCAGGAAGCGGCGAAGAAGGCACCGATGCGCCTGCCACTGGCTTGGTATTGCTGGCCGGAGACGCCTGCGTTTGCGACCAAACTTGCGCCGGCAACAGAGCTCCAAAAAGGACAGCAAAAGCACCCGCTGAACAACGACTATTGGACATAGACTCCACCTCCTGGGGAAACAATCAAGACTCCTGGACGATCACTTCGTCCTCACCAATTCCCAATGTAGCTAAATTTGGCAAACGATGGGAGCTTGACTTGCCCCCCTGCGACGTACCCAACAACGGATCCGAAAGGCCCGAAGGGCATTGTATCGGGCATTGCATTAGCCAGGCTGATTGCACATGCTTGTAGCATTGGGGTTATGAATCGACGATTCGCGAACCCCGTGCTATACTTCTGGCTCACTCGTTTGCAGTGAGAGTTGGCATTCTGGGGGCTGGATTCGATGGATCGACCCAGTGTGCCGGAGCGAAAAACCTCTCAGAACGCCCGTTTTGCGGCTTTCCGCCGCCTGCGTTTTCCAGATCACCCTTTTTATACACTGTTAAAAGACAGTTTTAGGAGAGAAAGCGAATGGCTTCCGTATCCAACCGCCAAGCAACCACAGTCATGACCGGCGCCGAAATTGTGGTGAAATCCCTTGTGGATCACGGCGTCGAAGTCATTTTTGCTTATCCGGGCGGATGCAGCATGCCCATGCACCAAGCGTTGACGCGGTATGAGGACCGGTTGAGGACCATTTTGCCCCGCCATGAGCAAGGCGGTGCGTTTGCGGCACAGGGGTACGCGCGTTCGACAGGGAAAATCGGGGTGGTAATGGCCACCAGCGGCCCTGGAGCCACGAATTTGGTGACCAGTATTGCCGATGCCAAGTTGGACAGTATCCCGCTTCTCGCAATCACCGGCCAGGTGCCCACCAAAGTTATCGGAACCGACGCATTTCAGGAGACGCCCATCGTCGAGGTTTGCCGAGGGATCACGAAACATCATTACCTTGTTACCAGGGTCGAGGATGTTCCGCGCGTGATGAAAGAAGCGTTCCATATTGCCACGACCGGCCGACCCGGTCCGGTGCTGGTGGACATGCCCAAAGATGTTCAGATGAACAGTTGCGAAGTGGACTGGGATGTCCCGATGAACTTGCCCGGCTATCAGCCATCCAAGCATCCCAACGCCAAATCCGAACAGATCCGCCAAATCGCGGCTGCCATCAAACATAGCAAACGGCCTATTCTCTATTGCGGTGGTGGGTTGGTAACCGGCGAGGCGCACAACGAACTTCGCGAGCTGATCGCCAAAACCGGAATTCCAATCACCATGACCGTCATGGGACTTGGCCTCTATCCGGCAGACGGCCCGCTGTCCTTAGACATGTTAGGCATGCACGGAAGCGCGTACGCAAACTACTCGGTGCGAGATTGCGATTTGCTCATCGCATTGGGGGTTCGATTCGACGATCGCGTGACTGGCCAGTTGGCATCTTTTGCCAAGAACGCAAAAATCATCCATGTCGATATCGATGCATCGGAACTTAACAAGAACAAAGTCGCCCACATCTCCGTTCGCAGCGATATCAAATATGCGTTAACGGAACTCAACAAAATTGTTGAAAAGCCAGACGACATTTCGGCTTGGGTTGCCACCTGCAATTCGCTCAAAGCCAAGTATCCGTTTGCTTACGACGAAAAATTTGACGGCATTTTGCAGCAACATGCCATTCGCACTTTATCGAACATGACCAAGGACCGCGAGACCTACGTGTCGGTAGGTGTGGGACAGCACCAGATGTGGGCCGCGCAGTTTTTCCAGTTCCGCAAACCGAGAACATGGATGAGCAGTAGCGGGCTGGGCACGATGGGATTCGGATTGCCTGCTGCGATGGGAATCCAAGCGGCCCACCCAGGAGCTTTGGTCATCGACATCGACGGGGACGGATCGTTTCAGATGAATATCCAAGAGCTTGCGACATTGCATTGCGAAAAGCTGCCCGTAAAAGTCCTCTTGCTCAACAACCAACACTTGGGGATGGTGGTTCAATGGGAAGACCGGTTTGAGAAATCCAATCGCGCGCACACTTATTTGGGCCCGATCGATGATGAAGAAGCCCGCGGCCCCGGCTCGACCGTCGCTCACTCCTATGCCGCGCGACGCTATCCGGACTTTGTCCAGATCGCCAAAGGTTATGGATGCGGTGGCGCGACGGTTAGCAAGAAACGCGATCTCGAGGGAGCTTTGCAGGAAATGCTCAGTTACCCGGGCCCGTACGTGCTGGACGTAGAAGTTCCCTTCCAAGAGCATGTGTTGCCAATGATCCCAGGGGGCAAGACGGTGGAAGATATGATTTTGAAGTAGTGTCGTGTGAATGGGTTTGAGTTAAGGAACTCGATACTTTGTCAATGTTATTGATCGCCATCCTGCTATTCATCGCCGCGATAGTCATCTTTGCGATCGACTTGATGATTCCCAGCGGTGGTGTATTGATAGGTGTGACCGGGTGCTTTGCCTTTGCAGCGGTCCTAGTCGCTTTCAGGCATAGCACGAACGCGGGTGTCTGGATGCTCATCTCAACGCTAGGCGCCGCACCGATCATGATGTGGGCGCTGTTGCATCTATGGCCAAAAACTCCTATCGGCCGTCGCATGACAAGCCCTCCCGAACCCGCCGGCAATTTCGTTTGGTCCGATGCCGCCAAAACGAAGAACGCGCACTCGCTCATCGGTGCCGAAGGGACTGCGTTGGGGGAAATGATACCCAGCGGCTTGGTCCAAATAGGCGATCAATCCTACGAGGCGTTTAGCGAAACAGGACCTATCGACGCTGGCAAAAAAGTGCGCGTCGTCCGATTGGATGTTGGGCGATTGGTCGTGGCAACGGTCCGGGAGTCGAAACAAAAAGATGCACCGATGTCCGACGGAACTGGACTCGACAGACCGATGACAGACTTCAATCTCGAGTCTATCGATTCTTAAATGCCGCTGACTTTAGCGGAACTGCGCAAGCCGTCCGGTCGGGACCTGCAAAGAACCACTGCGACCCCCGCTATCAAGCCGGAGGTCTGTCGACCTCCGCTACATTAGTGAGTGCCGTTGGACTCGCGACCTGCCGCGACACCGGAGGGCTCGCGCCCTGCCGCTAAGAATTGGACGAAAAATTTTGCACAAGTGAATTCCATTGGCCGACAACCCGTCATCGCGAAGGCATCGCGAATCGAATCTGCGGCCGTGCGCCGATTAACGCAGCCAGCCGAGCCAGTTCCGAATCGATCACGCCTCGTTCGGAAAGTTCGTTCAACGACCACGTGGGATCGCAGTAGCATTGTTTCATCAATACGACTTGATCGGCATCGATTTTCTTGGCGAGCAACCATGCCAAGCAGTCGGTCGTCGTCTCCCAATTCGACTGAGGCCGCCACGCTTCGGGAATGGTGGCCAGTTCGCGACGGCTATAAAACGATTCGATCCGGACCCAGCAGACCCCCGTTTGATTCTTGATCTGCGAATGCATTTCGAGTTCCTCGCGTGTCGCGATCGAGGTGCCCGTGGGATAGATTTCTTGGGCCAACTGCCAAGTGCAATCCAATAGTCCAACGCATTGCCAATGCACCCAAACGGGATCCAGGTGTGGATAAATCTGGTTAGCGGTCCGCATGGCCTCCACCAGATCGCCGCCCCCTACCAATAGCCAAACTTGGGCATGTCGGTACGCGGAAAGCACCTCTGAGAGGAGGGATCCAAAGCCGTCTTGGTGGAAAAGGCTCGCCCCTCCGACTTTCAGCACGACGCGTTCGGTCAATCGGTCACCCCCGGCTGCAGTTCTTCGGATGCGAGCATGGCGATCGCATAAGCGGGAGCGCAGCGAGCCAGTTCGGGCCCGATCCTTTCACGCATTCGAATGCGTTCACCATCCCATCCGCACGCGGCCAACGCCGCGTCGATGAGGAAATCGCCGTGCCCACTTATGCCAACGCAGTCGAATCCGAGGGATGGGTTTGAGGTGGCTTGGGATAAAGGGAGTGGCATCGGGGCGGTTCCCGACGCTCGCTTTTTCTTCACTTTGGACGCACTTGCTGGTTTCATCGTGGCGAGTTTCATTATCGCTTTTGCAATGAGCGAAGTTTGGCTCGTGGCAATGTTGGCAACCATCTGATCGATGTCTGTATCGGCCAGCGTCGACCCGTCCTCACCCACGATGCGTGCTAAGCGATAACGGGCAGCATCGCGGGTCGCAGGCCTCCCGTCAGCGGTATCGCAATTCGATGGGTCCTCGTCCAATTCTCCCAACCATAGATAGACGTCTTGCATCGTCGCGAACTGCTCGTTCATGAGTGGGCACGGGGCACCGTAGAGCAATACGTCAGACACCACGCCGACGACGTTCGAGCGTTCCACGCCGGTGTAGACCAGCGTACCCGATTGAAGCCGCTGCGAATCGGTCTTGGAATCGATGTCGATCATCCCGTTTCGGATCGGAATCAAGTCCGTAGTCGTCGACCCTACATCGATCAGCAAGCAAGCCTTCGTTCCAACAAAGCGACTCCAATACCTGGCCAGGGCATGCCAGTTTGATGCGGCCGCGCTCCATGGATCGCGAGCGGATTGCGACACGCTTTTCCACTTGCCATCGACACAGTAGATCCGCACCATCGAGGCAGGCAGTAGCGAGGTGAGCTGCTCGAGAATGATCGCAACCCCCTCGGCACGCGTCGCGAAGCAGTCTGCGAGCTCGCCGGTCATGGTGACTGCTACTCCCACGAATGCAGGGCAATCGGCCAACAAATACGCTAACGTCTTGGCGAGTGTCCTCGATTCCTTCCACATGGCAAAACGGACGCTGTGCGACCACCCCGAGGTGTGGGCCGCTTTCAGATTGGCTCCTCCGATATCTAGCCCAACCCATGGATCTCGAGCCGAGGGATCATTGGGCAGTGCAAGTCTGGAATCGGATGCAGTCACGTTGAGCCAAGGTGAGAATGATGGAAACGCCGCAAGGGCTTCTTTGATAGAAGCAAGATTTAAAAACGCGTTCTATTAAACATGTGCTATCCAAGTTGCTATACACCAAATGCCATACCACGAGCGCTATACAACTTTCGCTAGACGATGAGCATGCAATCTCCGTAGCTATAGAATCGATACTCCTGTTCGATCGCTTGGCGGTAAGCTTCCATCACCAAATCGCGTGAAGCAAATGCGCTGACCAGTACCAGCAGGCTGCTGCGAGGGAGATGAAAATTAGTGAGCAGCACGTCGACGGCTTTAAAGGAATGGCCGGGCCGAATGAAAATATCCGTTTGTCCGCTCCAAGGTTGCAGGGTGCCGCCGCCGGCCATCGCTGC
>JANODW010000804.1:0-12938 GCA_031412875.1 Pirellula sp.
GGCCTATCCTTCACAAAATCGCAGATACTTTGGGATATCCAAAGCCAACGCGCAAACTATCCTACCCCATGGCTTTGGCGTTATCGAAAGCAGCGTCGATGTCGCACCGATTGCTTCGTCGAACCGGCGAGCCGATCCTGACCACTTACAGCGTTGGGCTCCTGTCCAAAAGCCAGACTTTTTCGCCTAACGAAGCGCGGCGCGTTCTCGGCTACCGTCCCGTCGTTTCGATGGAACAAGGCATTTCGCAAACCCTCCAGTCTCTCCTCGCTCGCAACGATCGCGATGCAGAGTGTTGCGTGCGCATGAAATTATTTACGACCGGCTATACCCCGCAGCCCTTTGCTGTCATCGAACGGGGCCAAAGTTTTAAAAAGATACCTGTTCACGCAACCTGCGCCCTGATCGAGCATCCGGAACATGGCATATTTCTTTTCGATACCGGATACTCTTCCCGCTTTGCGGAAGCAACGAGTCGATTTCCGTACAGTCTCTACGGCCACTTGGCCCCCGCAGTGCACGCGCCGGGGCTATCCGTCCTCGCTCAATTATCTGAACAAAGTGTTGCGCCCGAGTCCATTCGCGGTATTATCCTTTCGCATTTTCATGCCGACCATATCGCCGGACTGAAGGATTTTCCAGCCTGCGATGTTATATCGTCGCAGCAGGCATGGAACGACGTGGCTGGCCGTCGCGGGATTGCGGCGTTGCGACGGGGGTTCTTGCCATCCCTGCTCCCGATGGACTTTGAAAAGCGATTCCGACCGATCGAGCACTTTCACGATCCAGGCATTGGGCCATTTGAAAATTGCCATGACCTTTTCGGGGACGGCAGCGTCCGGCTGATCCCGTTGCCTGGGCATGCCAGGGGTCAAATCGGTGCGCTGATCCAGACCGGACCCGGCAAACGTGTTTTCCTGGTAGCCGATGCCACGTGGACCACTGGATCGATGCGGTCCAATCGCTTGCCCCACTGGCTCACCTACAGCTTCATCGATTCGATCGGCGACCTTCGGCAGTCACTCCACCGATTGCACTTGTTTTCCCAACAGTACCCTGCAATCGAAATCGTTCCGACGCACTGTCCTGAGGTAGCAGAGCGATATGGATTGAATGCGATCTTACGAGAAAAAGGGTTGCCATGAAACGGATCTTGCTCACCGGGGCGAGAGCGCCCGTCACCCTCGATTTGGTTCGGCATTTCCATCGCGCTGGCCATGAAGTCTACTTGGCAGACAGCATCCATTTGCCGCTCGCTCGCTTGACCCGTTTTGCGAAAAAGACCTTTGTCGTACCCAAACCGGCGCTTGAGCCCACTCGGTTCGTCGAGGCGTTGGCGTCGATTGCCGAGCGGTACCGTATCGACGTATTGATACCGACCTGCGAAGAGATTTTCTATGTGTCTGCACGATTGGATTTGTTTGCGAGTTCCGTAACCGTGTTCGCCGACCCTCTTGCCAAACTCGAGTCCTTGCACAACAAGTGGACGTTTGCACAACACTTGCGTTCGCTCTCGCTTCCTGCGAACGCCCCGGAAACGCATCTTTTGACGCATCCGGACGCGTTGGCTCCATGGATGAAACAGGGAGATTCCCAGCGGGGCAGTACCGAGCATTGGGTGTTTAAGCCCGTGTATTCGCGCTTTGCTTCGAGAACTTTGATTGGACCGGCGTTGGAAGAGCTCCGCGCGTTGACTCCCAGCGAGTCGGATCCGTGGGTGGCCCAGCGGCGCATTTATGGGTCGGAGTTTTCGACTTACAGCATTGCAAAGCACGGCAAACTGCGAGCGCATTGCTGCTATCGATCCAAGTACCGAGCCGGTCCCGGATCGGGCATCTACTTCTTGCCGGTCAAGGACCAACGCATTTGCGACTTTGTGCATGGGTTCGTCCAACAGCATGCGTTCACTGGCCAAATCGGTTTCGATTTTATGCAGGATGGCGAAGGGCAGCTTTATGTTTTGGAGTGCAATCCGAGAGCGACCAGCGGACTGCACATGCTCGATGGGCAACCGATCTCGCAGGCGTTTTTCGAACCGGACGGGCCGGTGATGGAACCGATATCCGATCGGCCGGCTATGCTCGCTTCGGTGATGTTTTTGTTTGCGTTTCCAGAGGCGGTTGGACGGTGGCGTATGGGAACGTTTTTTCGCGATATGGTGGTGGCACGCGATGTGATGTTTGCTTGGAACGATCCGCTGCCTGCTCTATTGTCCCCGCTGTCGCTGGTCGAAGTGATCCTGTCCGCTATACGAACACGCAAACCGCTAACGCGAGCCGCGACCTACGACATCGAATGGAACGGAGAGCCCATGTGAATAGGATTGCATTGGCCTTGCAAGAGGACGGCAGTGACAACCCGGAGGGCCAACACGCCGCCCTAGCCTGTGGGGATCCCTGGATTGAGATGCTGCTGTCGTTTCCCGTCGAGCGCTTAGTAAAGAATTTGAGCACGCGTTGGGCTGTCCTTCGAATCGAGGACACCGCGATGCCGACTACGATCAACGACGCTCAATACGAGAACTCCTACGTATGCTCCCCTTACACGGGCTGTATCCTCTATCCCCAATCGGAGGTGAAGAAGCTGGATCATGTCGCCCTGAGGTGGTTGGTCTTGGCTCTGGTGCGGTCGATGGGTCCAGGCCTGCGAGCGTCGCAAATCAACCGAGTCGTGTGCGTCAACAACTGGCTGCTATCCACCAATCTGTATAGCCCATTCGATGTGGCTCTGATTCCCCAAGTAACGAGCATGCTGGCGAATCGATTTCCAACGCATGCGATCGCCTTTCGGTCGCTCAACGAAAGGACGAATCGGCCGTTGGTCGAACAACTGCGTTCGGAAGGATACCTGCTGGCCCCTAGTCGTCAAGTTTATTTCTTTGACGGTGCGTCCGGAAACTACATGCGCAAATCAGACAATCGCAGAGATGCAAAATTATTTGCGACCACCGCGTATACGGTCGTGCCTCACGAACAGTTTCAGGCCGAGGATTCCGTGCGAATCGAGCAACTCTACCGATGGTTGTACGTCGACAAGTACTCTGAGCACAATCCGCAATTTACAGCGGAGATGATCGACCAATGTCGGCGCCGAGGTCTGCTCGAGTTTTGGGGACTGCGAACGCCGGACGGGAGGTTGGATGGAGTGGTTGGTGTCTTTACGCGGAACGAGGTCATGACCGCACCCATCGTCGGATACGACACGGCGTTACCCAAACAACTGGGGCTTTACCGTATGCTCATGTCGATTGTTTTGCAGGAAGCCGCGAAAAGGAAACAGACGCTCAACTTGAGCAGCGGAGCCTCGCATTTCAAACGCATTCGCGGTGGTGTTGCCTGCTTGGAGTATACCGCGGTCTACTGTCGCCACCTGCCATTCCGCCGTCGACTGGCTTGGCACTCGCTCGCTGCCTTGACTCAAAAGGTAGGTGCTCCCATTTTGCGAAAGTATGAATTGTGATCGGCGAAATAGATCGGCTCAAAGCGCACTGGATGGTTGGATGCCAAGCATCGCGACTCGGCTCGCAACCTCATGGGGTGGTGGTGCTTGGGACCCCGTTGGTCCTATACCGTTCCGGGAATAGCATTGTCGCTGCCGAGGATCGGTGCCCCCATCGCAATGCGCCGTTGTCCTGCGGAAAAATGCACATGGGAAGCATTGTATGCCCGTACCACGGCTGGCGGTTTGGAGAGCAAGGCCAATGCGTCGATGCCCCGGGGATGTCCGGTGCAGACGTTCCAAAAGTTTCTTTGAGAAGATGGAGTGCGTGCGAAGTCGACGGATGGGTTTGGGTTTCGCAAAGCAAGTCCGATCCAACCCATCCCCACGATCGGTCCGAGCCACCCGTCTACCGGCCCGCGATTGCCGACGACGCTCGCTACCAAGGGTTCAATATGACCGCGGAGCTGGATTCGCATTTTGCGGACGCGATCGAAAACTTACTCGATGGAACCCATACCCCTTTCGTTCATTCCGGCTTGGTTCGGAGCCCCCACGCCAAGCAGCAATTTACAGCGGTCGTGCGGCGCAGCGACCATTGCGTCGAAGCGGAATATCGCGGCGAGGCGAAGCAGAATGGATTCATCTCGCGGTGGTTTGAACCCGATCGCGAAGCGAGCTATGGACGATTTGTACCTCCGTGTACCGCCGAGTTGGAGTACCGCTCACGACGTCGCACGGAACTGTTCGTGTCCGCCAACTTCACCCCGGCGTGCGTCGGAAAAGTAAATGTCTACGTGCGATGCTATTTGCCCCACGGACGCTTGCCCGCCTCGCTGCGGTACATGGTGGTCAAGCCTTTCTTTCAACGAGTGCTCTCTCAAGATCGAAAGATATTGCAATTACAACAATGGAACATAGCGCGTTTTGAAAGACATGCCTATACTAATTGGACCGCCGACTTACTGCGGCCTTGGATCGACGCTTGGCTGGCCACCGGGGAGTTCCCGATGCAGCCAGACGGTCCCTCAGAGGTTCGGTTCGACTTATAGTTTTTCACTGCAAGTTTTTAGGCGAACGGCAGGATCATTACTACCGTAGGATGGGACCCTTGTCCCGTCGGTTTGTTCGTTCGGGACAAGGGTCCTAAACTACCGGCTGGTATGTTTCAGCCTGCCACTCGCCTTACTACGATCGCACAAGGATTTCTCGATGCCTATGGTAAAGTTGCAAACCCTGCTGCTGGTTGGGTTGCTCGTTGGGTTGCTAAGCGTGAATGGTTGGGGGGGTGCGTGTTTTGCGCAAGGTGAAGATCCCGCGGCTGCTGTTCGTTCGGAGGCAGCGACACGCCAAACGGAGGCAGCGATGAGCCCAAACGATGCCATCCATGACCAACTCCGAGCGCTCCGCGAAGACTTCATTCAAGCGATCAATACAAAGGATTACGAAGCGATTCTCGCATTGCTCCATCCCGAAGTTATCCTCACTGCACAAGAAGGCAAGAATCTCAGCCTCATTCGGAGGCAGGATGGCGTTCGCAGGTATTTGGATCGATTGCTGATTGCGCCCGGGCATGGGGTCGAGAGCATCCGCATTACTCCGAGAGTCGATGACCTTTCGGTGCTCCATCGCGATGACACTGCGGTCGCGTTCGGAAGTTCGATGGATCACTATCGGTTGGTGAACGGCAACGAATTCGATTTGAAGACGCGTTGGAGCGTCACTGCCGTCAAAGAAGGGGACAGATGGTTGCTTGCAAACATCCATGTATCGACCAACCTATTCGACAACCCGGTGTTAGCGACCCTCTCTCGGATGGCCCTGTGGCTCGCGCTGGGTTCCTTGGTGTTTGGCTTAGCCATTGGATACTTTGCGCACTTCCTCAAGGTTCGGAGAGCGGAAAGCGACAGCGCGAAGCCGGGCGTGGAAATGTAACCGCGCCCGCGTTCCTTTCAAGGCTCCAGGGCGTTACCGAGTTTCGCGGCCCTGGGGTTTTTCATGAAGTACAATCGACCGTCCTCTGCTCCTCCTAAAAAGTCCGGGACGCCATCGCCATCGAAGTCCACGATAGCGGGGCTGACGTCATGTCCCTCGATGTTCCGTTTTGCCAAGTTGCCCCGATTTCGCATGAGCCAATGCCCGTCTCGATACGCGGCTTGCTGTAGAAAGTCGGCATTGGTGGAATTCAAAAGGAAATCGAATTTGCCGTCGCCGTCCCAGTCGGTAACGCACATCTTTCGTCGGCCGCTCTTGCCTGCTGTTCCTGCATTGAGTTTTATTGCCTCCCCATTTTCATCGACAAAAGCGCGGCGTGGCGAATTCAATACGAGCCGGTCTCCTTGGTGACTACGCTCGAAAAATGCCAGATATCCCTCTTGGTCCAACATGGCCAGATCGATCAGGCCATCGGCGTTGAAATCGAACGCAACGGGAGTGGTTCGCCACTGCGTGAGCAGCTCGTTCCCGGAAGCGACCAGCCAACCCCATGCCAAGCGTGGTTGTTTGCCTACCCATTCGACTTCGATGGGTTGCGGCGCGTCGAGCTTGGGGTTGTTTCGAGGGCCCGTGTTTTTAAGCCAGAGGACACGTCCCCAAATGGAATTCAAAACAATGTCGGGCAAACCGTCGTGGTTCCAGTCCGCCACGCTGAAGGTCGTATAGCCCCACTTTGCCTCGGCCGGCCCCTGGATACTGCCGTTGGCTCCCGCCATCATCCGAAACGGCTTATCGTCCACGCGGATAGAAACGGGTCGGTTCCAACGCGGATCAGCGACTCCTGGTCCACTCAAATTTTCGAAGTACTCGATATAGCCAGCCGTGTTGCCGCAAAGGATGTCGATGTCTCCATCCCCATTCCAATCAAAGCCAACCGGCGTTGCCAACGCCCCGCACTTGAGCGTGTCTGATTCTTGCTGGAAGTAACGCGGCTCAGCAAATGCAGGAAGCGACTCCGGGGATGCGTCTATGCCTGTGTTTTCGATCCAAGCAACACGGCCGTCTTCATCGCCTACCACCAAATCCAGATCGCCATCTCGGTCCCAATCGAATGCTACCGGAACGATCATTTGCAAGTCCATGGTCAATGCAGAACCATGGTTGGTCATCAATTTGCGACCGGCAGCGTACTGCGGTGCTGTTCGTGTCCCCACGTTCTTGAAGTAGGTAAAGGAGTCCAGGAACTCTCCGCAAATCAGGTCCAAGTCGCCATCGTGATCAAAGTCACCGAAGTTGGGTGACGGGCAGCCAAAAACATCGATAGGTTTGCCTGCCGCTTGGACCAACTCAGGCTCCGCGTAGCGAGGCGATGCTGTGCTTCCGCCGTTGCGAAACCAGTAGATCCAACCGTGCAAAGGACCGTTCTGCCATTGGCCCTGTGCGTTCCATGCATCATCCCACCCGTAGTAGCTCCAATCCTCGATGCCAACAATCAAATCCAATGGGCCATCACCATCGAAGTCTGCGTACCGCCATTGATTGTGGCGAACCTTCGGACCTTTGGGTTGGGGACCCGAGGGGCGATGGAATTTGGCGTCGATTGGCAGCGTGTGTTTCTCTTGAGTCCCGGTCCGTTCAAAATGGGTGTATTCCACTCCGGGTGAAAGGACTCGCATCGATCCCTCGATGTAGCTGGGCATGACGTAGTGCACCGTCTTGCTCAACAAACGGGCCGGTTTAAAGATCGGCATTTTCGTTTTGGATGTGTCGCCCGTCGCATTTTCAAATAGCCATACTCCATTGGACGGCTTATCGGGGCAAGAAACGATCAAGTCATAATCGCCGTCACCGTCCGCATCGCACGGTACGGGCCAAGCCCATAGACCGACACCCAAATCGACAACCAACCCGGGATGGTTGTAACGCAACGGTTCCAGTTCGTCTCCCGTGGCAATCGTTCTTTGAGCAAATCCCACGGTCAGTATACAGGTGGCCAACAGCGTGTAGAAGGCCAACAGCATGCAGATGCGGCATCGACCGAGTAGGTTCATGACAAGGACTCCAAGATCGCTTGAACGCGCGCGCGTTCCGGCGGAAGGAATCGATGGAAGGGCTCTGCCATGAAATCATCGCAGATCCCTAACAGGGAACAGCAGCACTTGGTCGCCTTGATGTATTTAGATGCATACTTGCCCACCTCGTAGATCTGCTGCAAGGCGTTGATTCGTTTTTGTAAGAGATCGATTCGAGCCTGATCCCCTGCCTTGCAAGCGTCGTAGCAGTCAACGAACAGTTTAGGGAATACGTTTGCCCCTCCCGCGACACCGCCATCCCCTCCCAATCGCATCGCGTCAGGCAGTTTCGCTTCGGGCCCGATCATCACCGACCAGTCAGGACGCATTTTCTTTAACGCGATCGCCTTTGCAAAATAATCCATGTCACCACTGCTGTCTTTGAGCCCAATAATTTGAGGGATCGCAGTCAACTTGGTGAGAGTATCGAACTCGAACCAGACCTTGGTCAAGCTCGGCATGTTGTACAAGATCAATGGCAGGGGCAGTTGAGGCACCAAGTTCTCCACGTAGCCCGTCAGTTCGGTCTGGCCCGCTGGGAAATAGTAAGGGGTCGAGAGGACCAGCGCTTTGGCACCCGCTTGGGCGGCGTGTTCGGCCAAGCGAACGGACTCCACGAAGGAAGTGTCGGTGATTCCGACGAGAATCGGGACGCGTCCGGCCACCACCGACGCGGCTCGATCGATCAGTTCTCGCCTCAGCCGATAGCTCAGGCTCGGAGCCTCCCCGGTGGTCCCGAGCAAAAACAGCCCATGCACACCGCCGGCCAATACGTGTTCGATCAGACGCTCCAAGCCCGAATGATCCAACGCATCGCGCGCCTTTAGAGGTGAAATGAGAGGCGGTACAATTCCTGAAAGCATCGGTTGCATAACAGCGATTCCTAGCGGTTTCCAGCGAGAATAAAGCCTAGACCAGATCGTTTGGTTCAACCCAATGCAGGCACATAAAAATGCAGGCACATCCATTTCCTGCAACCAAAGAATAGTCGCTTTCGATGCCATGTTAAGCCGTCTTAGCTAGCTGTGTGAGAGCTCTCTTGCGGTTGCAGCCAAGATTTTCGTATACTTCGCGGGAAAACTCCCCCCTTCAGTCATGGATGACAGTAAAGATGAAGAGAGCCATTGCAATTCTCGCGGTCGGGGTATTGTCGTCGAATTGCGTCGGGCAGCAGGACCCGAATCGATACCAGCCTTATACTCCGACGGTCGTGGGTGGTCTTCCCCCCGGATCACGCGGGCTGGAACAACCGGTCTATGTTGCCGATCGTCTGGCGCCCAACCAACCGGCCGACGCAGCCGAAATTTTGGTTCCCGACTATCTTTTGGCAAACAATTTGGGTTTTGACGAAACCAAGGTTGTGCCCACTACAGACAAGATGGATCGTTTTGAAGCGGGCATGCTGATCGCGGTAGTCGGGGAGGATCCTGTATTGATCGGCGACTTGATTTCTCCGAATAAATTGACATCCAAAGTCGTGGCTCACAGCCAATATGAATTGCAGTTGCGCAAGGGACTCATGGAGATTGTCACCCGCAAAGCGCTGGCCCAGCGATTCCTCAACGACAAGGTATCCGGCAAGCCAGTGAAAGACCGCGAGGACGCCAAAAAGCAAATGAAAACGCAGACGGCCAAGATGTTCCATCAAAAATGGGTTCCCTTGCAGATGGAGCACATGAAATGCGACTCCACGCTTGACTTCGAGGCCAAGCTTGCCGAAGCGGACAAAACCCTTCAGTCCATGATGCGAGAATTCGCCGAAAAAACGTGGGCGCAAGAGCATATTCGCGAAAAGGTAACAGAGCATCCCATCATCGAGCTGAGCGAACTGAACGACTACTACCAAGAGCACCTCGACGATTTCAAACGCCCGTCGCGCGTTCGCTTTCAAATGCTCTCCGCAAACTTCTCAAAATTCCCAACGAAGCAAGACGCATTCCAAGCCATAGCCGACATGGGAAATCAAGTCCTCCTTGGCGGAGCCCCGTTTGGTGCGGTGGCGAAACGCCAATCCACCGGCTTGGGCGCATCGGACGGAGGGCTATTCGATTGGACCACCCAGGGCGCACTGAAAAGCAAAGAAATCGACAAAGCCATTTTTGAAAATCCGGTCCGAGGATTGAGCCAAGTGATCGAGACGAGCGATGGATACCATATTGTGGAAGTGCTCGAGAGAGAGCAGGCGTACACACAGTCCTTTGCGCAAGCCCAAGCGGAGATCCGCAAGAAACTCACCGAACAAAAAGTGACCAAACAACGCAACGACTTCATCAAGAAAGTTCGTGAAGAAACACCGATCTGGACAAAATGGCCAGAAGACATTCCAGGTTCGTACGATATCTCACTGCTCCAGCAATAGCGTCAAACCCAATCCCATGACGATCTCCGAATGGCAATTCGAATGGCAAGCTGATTGGCAATTGGATACGCAACGGCGTGTTCTGCAACGGCATTTATTACTTCGGTGCATCTTTTTGTTTATTGCTATCGCGGTCCATCTGCAGCCGATGTTCGCATTGGATAAACCGGGATCCGTGGCTGACGGCGAGCTCCGCGATTGCCAGATTGTGACCATCGATAATGCATGGGCGGTGGGTGACCGTGGACTGATCCTTGCGACCAGCGATGCCGGCAAGCATTGGGAGGTGCAGCATCGGCGATCGGAGGCGACGCACTATGCAGTTTGTTTTTGGGATGAAAGCAATGGCTGTGTTTTGGGCGGTACGATTGAACCCTATTCGCATCGCAGCGCTGGAACGGTGCTTGTGACGAACGATGCGGGCAAATCGTGGGAGTCCATCCCAACCGACCTGCCTCGGTTGATCGGCGCTCAACTCCTAGGGAGCGGGCATATGATGGCTTGGGGCGATTGGTCCAATCTGCATCAATCGGCTTTGTTTGAAAGCCATGACGGTGGGTTGTCCTGGGCGGGTCGGCCTATTCCTTGCGGGCATATTCAGAGCGCGGCGGCGGGCCCGGACGGCGTGGTGGTGATCGTGGATCGAGAAGGAAAGATTTATCGGTCCCGGAACGGACTCGAATTTGATGCGGTGGCTTTGCCCGTCACCCCCTTTGAGCCGATACGCGTTTGCAAAAACATCGAGGGTGCGTGGTGGTTGGGGGGAGAAGGGGGGCGATTGTATCGCTCGGTCGATGCCGTTCGATGGGGGAAGGTACCTTTGCCCGGATCGGATTCTGACCATTCGCTGATTTCTCTGAAGGCAATTGCGGGACACTCTCAGCGACTCTGGGTGGCTGGCCAGCCTGGCAATGTCCTATGGACTTCCGAAGATCGAGGGAATACTTGGACAACATCCACGACCAAGAACCGCACCCCCATCTGCGCCCTTTCGGTTCTGCAGGGAGACTTGTTGCTTTCATGCGGCTCGATGGCCAATCTTTTTGCCAGCCGGAACAGCGGCAAGGCATGGTGGGCACAGCACCAATCGGGTTCTCGCAATGCTGTCCTGAACATCTCTAGCACGTCGGCCGGGGTGGCATGGGATTTGATGGCGCAAGTCATGCACGAAAACAAACGCCATGCGTCCGCGTTGGTACTGCACGATCAATGTTTTGAGGAAAAATCCGGAGTGCTTCCGGAACTCGCAGCGCGAATGGAGATCGCAGGCAAATCGATTGGTCTCGCTCAAATCAGCGTGCTCCCCGACTATCCCGTGAGCAATCTCGAATCTGGCATTCGCGAAAGCGATCTTGGCTACTATGTCGAAAAACCCGCTGCCATGGTCCAAAGCAAAACGCCTTCGGCGAGCATGCTATCGACCCAAGACGTCTCCGAGATATTGAGACGGTTGGTGTACGAGATTCGAATGTCCCGACCGGATGTCATTGTCTCCAATTGCCCGACCACCGGGAATCCCCTGGAAGTCAAAACGGCGATCGCAGTAGAACGGGCCGTGGCGTTAGCGGCAAGCAAAGACTTTCGGTTGTTTACCGATCGCAGCGGAATACCGGATGAACCCTGGGAGACAAAACGCGTTTTTGTTCGGAGCACCAGCGCCGTGAATCAATACTCTCCGTCCATGCTCCTGGATACCAATCTAGTGTTAGGTAGCGCGCTGATCGCCATCAAGCCGTTGATCCAAAGTCCCGGCCTGGATATTCCCGTCGATAAGAAGTTTGCGTATCGCTTGGCGGGACGGAACGGCGGACTGATGCGTGACCCTCCGTTGAACGGAATCATCCTCGACGCGTCGACTCAAATCTCCGATCGCAGCGAGTTTGGCCAACCCAAAGGGACGCTCCGTCGAACCTCGTCGTGGTTTGGTTGGAAACAGCTCGCCGACACGGATTCAGGGAACCCACTGACCCCCGATGGCTTGTGGGATAAAAAAATGCGAACGGCTGCCAAAGACGTTTTTGAAACTTCGGTTCCACCCGTCTTGTTGGATATTGCCATTCAGTGCCGTCGCACGGGCGACTGGAATCGATGGCAAGCCGCCCTCGATTTTCTCTTGGAGCAAGACCGTCGATCGCCTGCGGCGGAAGCGGCTTTTTGGGAACTCATGAAGCATACCGGCAGCATCGAAGTAAGGCGCATGCTTTCGGACCAATTGCATTCGCTGGAGCAAAAGAATGCAGAGGGGCTGAGTGTATCCACATCGACCTTGCAGCAGGCCTCCCCCTTTGCACGCTCCCCTGCCGAGTCGTCGGTACAACCTGCCGCATTTTCGAACACGCTGCGACTGATTCCGATCGCTACCAAACGGGACCTCAATGAGTTCACCAGGCTGCTTGGAAAATGGCCAGATTCTTTCCTGTCCAGGCGGGCGGATCCGCGTTGGGGTTGGCTGATCGCTTCGCGTTATCGCGGGATGCAGCAGCGAAATGAATCGGTCAACGCAACGGTCAACCTGGGGCGTAGGTACTCCGAATACTGGCCCCAACTTTCGCCGTTTATCAAGGACTGGAGCGGCGTCTTGCACGCCGAGCAAGAACTGTTTGACTTGCTAACGGCTCCTCCCGCACTCCCAGTCTCCATGCTCACGCAGCCGACCGAACCGCATCGGCCCAGCAAGATCCCTGCCATGGCCTGGACCGCCGAAACCCCCGATCTTGATGGCAAAGCGACCGAAGCATTTTGGCAGTCTGCAACGCGAATGGATTTGAGGGACCCCTGGTCGACCGACGCGGCTATGACCACGACCGTGCGAATCGCCCGCGATAAAAAATTCCTCTACATCCACACCGAATCGCAATCGTACGGATCAGCGCCGCCTATAAAAGACAAACGCAAGGACAGCACCAAACCGGAAAGCGATGTCATCAAACTGCGTATCGATTTGGATCGAGACTACGCGACTTGGTTCGAGATCGGTTGGTCCGCTTCAGGCGAATCGTTCGATGCCGTCAACGACATGCTGCAGTGGAACCCCACATGGTATGCCTCCATTTATAGCGACGCGAAATCCTGGTCGACCGAAGTTGCTATCCCATTGGAACAGCTCATTTTGCCGGTCGAGACCGCCGCCAAGG
>JANODW010000805.1:0-1727 GCA_031412875.1 Pirellula sp.
AATCAATGCAACCCGAGGCTAACAGGAGCGGCACGTCGCGCGACCATGGCCGAATCAATTCGTAGTGGACCCCATCCTCGCGATCTGCGGAACCATCGACCCGTTGCAGCGGTTGCGATCGAGAAGACTGGGCAATCCCGGGCTGGGCAATCCCGGGCTTGGAACCGTGTAGCAAAACGGCGCCATCCCCCCAGTCGATCCGTTCGCATGAAGTTGCTAGCCCAAGCCCCAACGATTCGATTTGCAGAGGCGAAGGCATCGGTTCCTTGCGCAACGAGGCGTTGGGAGGGCCTGCGGATTCGAGAGCCTGAGCGCTGACAGCTTCGGTCGAAACCACCATGTCCACAGCATCGGCACGCTGCCATCGCTGCAGTTCCATCCAAGCAACGCGGCACAAATGATCGCCGCTGTACCAATGCTCCGCGTGCATATCGATGGAACGCGAAATTGCGATCGGGACTTTGTCTTTGGCTCGAGGTTCGATCGTGAACCCTCCGTGGATTTCGTTGAACTCTGGACCTCGCCGCACCACGAATTCATAGTCTCCGTTCTGCAACGCGAGCGGGAGTTTCTTTTCAGCTAGCCATTGGTTGCCTGCGAACAACACTTTTTTAGGGCGAGTCCCTTTTTTGGCTGGTTTGGTAAAAAGAATCCGCGCGGACACGGGCTCGCCGCTTTGCGAATCCGCAAACTCAAGCTCAACGGCCCCTTGTGCGCAGCAGGCCGCGGACGGAATGCCAATTGCAATGCAGACAAAAAACCAAAATGGGATGTCGAAATGGCCGGACCGGGCACGCATTTATTGCCCTAACGGAACGGAAGAGAGAACCGACGGATTGGTTTTTCGCATATTCGAAACCGCTTTGGGTTTGCCCTGGGGAATCCACGGAAAGGCAGCTAAAATAATGTATCGGCTATCCGCCCCTCAACAAGTGTGGCTTTGGCCAACAAATGAGCACTACGCATGGAAACTACAATGGCGAACGATTATTACAAGGTGTTGGAAGTCGAAAGGACGGCCACATCGGACGAGATTTCAAAGGCATACAGAAAACTTGCACGTAAATTCCATCCAGACCTCAATCAAGACGATAAGAATGCCAAAAAAAGATTCCAAGAAGTCCAACAGGCCTATGACTGCTTGAACGATCCCGAGAAGCGAAAGATGTACGACCAGTTCGGGGCCAATTACGAACAGTACGGCGGAAAAAATCCGTTCGGCGGGGGGGGCGAGGGTGGCTCAGGCGGCGGAGCGTTCGACTTTGGCAATATTTTTGGCGGCGGGGGAGTGGACCTCGGTGATCTGTTTGGCCAAATGGGTGGCGGGCAGCCCAGAGCCCGTCGCGCCCCGCAACCTCGCGGCGCCGATATCGCCGCCGAGATTTCCGTGCCGCTCAAGACCATAATCCATGGCGGAGAAACGCGAATCCAATTCGATCACAACGGCAAACTGGAATCGATCGACGTCAGAATCCCCGCGGGAATCGAGCCGGGAAAGAAAATTCGACTGCGCGGACAAGGCCAGCCGAGCAGCATCGGGAAGTCCGGCGATTTGATCCTCAAAGTCAACCTGGAACCCCACCCATACTTCAAGATCGCAGGCAACAACTTGGAGCTGAGGTTGCCCATTTCCGTTCCCGAAGCGGTTCGCGGCGCACGCATCGATGTCCCGACCCCCGCCGGCACCGTGACCTTGACCGTCCCTCCGATGAGCAACAGCGGAAAAA
>JANODW010000806.1:0-3185 GCA_031412875.1 Pirellula sp.
TGGGCTCTAACAAACCGATTTCTTGAGCGAGTTGGGTGTAGCGTTTGATTTGACGGGAATTGGCTGACCCGAAGAATGTGGTCAGTCCGCGGTCGATCCCGCCCAACACTCCGTTGATGGTGTTAGTGGTGCCTTCCCAAATTTTTTCGAGCAGATCCATTTTGAATTCGTTTGCAGGTGGATTCCAAGAATCGTTCCCAGTCTCGCCGATTCGAGAGTGGTCTGTGGACTGGCCCAACCCCTAAGCGGAGGGGCGTTGCGAGTTAACACAATCGATGCATTCTACGCATTTTCTATGATTGGTCGCCGGGGAGGGTATAGATTCCATGGCTTTACGTCAACTGAATTCAGGCGTTCCCCTCCCCCCCCCATGCCCAGCGATCCACTGGACAACTGGTCGGTTTTGAATTTTCTTGAGGAATGGGGAGGTAAAGTCGCGCCTGCTGAGAATTTGGGGACTTTTCAAGAAGAATTGGGATAGATTTTTTGCCTGGCAAACGAAAAATTGTTTGGGGCATTCCGTTTTCGTAGGTCGTGCACTTGATAAGTTAGGTCTCTCTGTCGATTATGCCGCTGCTAAAACCAGAACAGGATATTTGGCCGCTCAACCTTCTCGACGATCCGTCGTCGGACGAGGGTGGCGAAACCAATAACGATGAAGCCAATAACGAGGGAGCGGAAAACGATGGAACGGAACAAGAAAACACAGCGTTAGACAGGGAAAGATTGGCGGGGTCGACCGAAGTCGATGAAAAGGAGAGCATCGTATTGCCGTCAAGCTTGGCGATGTCCGAACCGTGGTGGGCCCTTTATACGCTGGCCCGCTTCGAAAAGAAATTGATGCGGCAGTTGGTTGAAATCAACATTCCCTTTTACGGCCCAACGATTACCAGGCGTTACCGCTCGCCTCAGGGAAGGATTAGGACGAGCATCGAGCCGCTCTTTCCGAATTACGTCTTCATTATGGGAGACGAGATGGCTCGCTACAAAGCGGTCTCCACGGGTTGCGTTAGTCGGTGTATGCCCGTTGCAGATGCGTCCGAATTGGTCACCGATTTGCGTCAGATTCGCAATCTTATCCTGACGCAATCCCCGCTTTCGCCTGAACTGCGTTTGCAACCGGGACAAAAGGTTCGGGTTAGGACCGGCGTCTTTAAAGGCTTTGAGGGAACGATCATTCGCCGAGAAAATGAAGTCCGTTTGTTGATCTCGGTACGATATATGGGCCGCGGAGCAAGCGTGGCGTTGGACGATTGTCAGCTAGAAGCAATCTGAACCCAATTTTTCTAGTTTGTCTCCCAGAATATTTGACTATGATTTGGTTTCGTCACCAGAATTTCACTCAAGCCTACTCGGCATTTTTTTCATGATTGAATCCCCAGTTTTTGTCGCCGGTCACGCTGGAATGGTCGGCTCAGCAGTCTGCCGTCGGCTCGAAAAAATGCAGGGGATCGAAATCATCACGCGATCTCGCAGCGAATTGGATCTCTGCGAAGAGTCCCAGGTCAACGATTTTTTTGCCAAAAATCGACCTGCAACGGTCATTTTTGCTTCGGCCAAAGTCGGCGGGATTCACGCCAATAAAACGTTTCCCGTCGAATTCCTAACCGACAATCTCAGGCAAGAATTGGCGACGATTCATGCCAGTTTTCGCAACAAGGTACGGCGTTTTCTGTTTTTGGGAAGCACTTGCATCTATCCGAGGCTCGCAAAACAGCCGATCAAAGAAGACGAACTGCTGGCCAGTCCCTTGGAAGAAACCAACGAAGCCTACGCGCTGGCAAAAATCGCTGGCTTAAAACTCTGCCAGTATTTTCGTCAGCAGTATGGAGTGCTTTACCATTCCGCCATGCCGACGAACCTTTATGGACCCGGCGACAACTACCATCCCGCTCACAGCCATGTGCTGCCGGGAATGATCGGACGATTTCACGAAGCAAAAATGCGTGGCGACAAATCGGTGACGATTTGGGGTACCGGAACGCCGCTGCGTGAATTTTTGCACGTGGATGACTTGGCAGATGCGATTTTGCACCTCTGCCAAATCGATAACCCACCGGATTGGGTTAACGTAGGGACGAGCCGAGATGTGAGCATTTTGGAATTGGCCAAGTTGGTCGCCAAAACCGTTGGCTTCTCCGGTGAAATCCTCACCGACACTTCCAAACCAGATGGAACCCCTCGTAAACTCACCGATACCACGTTGATCCGCTCGACGGGCTGGACTCCCAAAATTGAGCTCGCCGACGGGATTGCGTTGACCTACCAATGCTTCTTGAAAGAAACCATCTCGGGTGGGCTGCGGTCCAAATAGTTTTTGGATCGCTTAGGGGGATACCAAAATTCCGGTCCCTATCCAACCCAACTAAAAGACACCCCCGACGGCATTGGAATGGAAGGGGAAATTCTTTCCGCTGAGCTTAGACGCCACCGCCTTGAAAACACCTTCATGGTCCGTGCTCGCCGAACTTCCTGATCCCGCATCGATAAAAGTCCAGCCACGCTGCAACTCGCGAGCAAAATCGACGACGATACAACGAGAATGAAAAGCCGAAGCCACCTTCTCAGCCAGGCTTCCCAAGAGTGTCAAGTCTGTTGACGAAGGCGGGAAGCCGGCGGGCTTGGGGATCTCGTTAAGATGTTGAAAGGACCATGCGAATGGCTTGCCGTCGATAACCCATACTCGAATCTCTTGGGGCAATGTGCCATAAGTTCCCGTTCCCGCTTGGACGCATTCCTTCCACTCGCGTGCCATGACCAATGCGTTCCACCCCAACAAACGACGCAGCTCCGAGGCTTCTAATTGTAGCTCGCTCGCATTGCGTACCCGCGAAACACTTCCTGCCAATTTGAGCGAACTATCAGAAGCGCGTACAAATAGTGGGTACACCAAGTCGTCTGGAAGCGTGTCGTTCCATGCCAATCGCCATGTCCGGGACATGGGGACCTCGACCTTGGCGGTATTCATCGTGTCCAGTATGGACTCCAAGCTCATCAATGGCAGCCGATCTTCAGCGCGGTCGTTTAACAAAGGTCGATCGATCAGGAGGTCATCATAATCGGAGATGGCACCCGCTACGGAAAACAAAAAGCCCTCGTCATCGGGATCCGATTCGCTGATCGGTATCGCTCGCAAATCATCGAGCCAATAGAGAATTCGGCTTCCGCGCCTCTGATGGACCGCG
>JANODW010000807.1:0-10510 GCA_031412875.1 Pirellula sp.
CGCGCGCGCTGATGGTTTGAATTTTAATTATTCGGTAAGGGAATGCTTTTGGGTTAACCAATAGCAATTGATCCAGCAACTCTATTCCTTCTTGCATTTGAACGAGCCCAAGTTCCTTTTCCTGCATGGACTTCCCTCGAAGACTTCCCACCAATCCTCGCTGGACGGCAACGATTGCTCGCGTGTATTTGTATTGTGCCGCTTGACGTGTGTTTGGCGGCGGCAGTCCGCTAATTTCCTGGAGGACAGTCCACGCTTGGTCATAGCATCGCGCACCTCCATTCAGATCGTTGTTGGATGTTGAATAAGCGCCTTCGACGGTCAATGCAAAAGCAAAGGTAAGTCGTTCGACGAATTCGCCTCCATCTTGTTCTCCCAGTTTGCGAGCGTCGAGCATTAAATCTTGGAGTGCCGCTTGTCCGGCTGCGGTGTCTGTTGCGAGCAAAAAATAGACTTGATGCGACTTTGCCTCCACGGACCGTGTTTGGAAGCTGCGATCTTTTCCATCTAGCTCAAGAGCCAACTTAGCCAGCTCGGTGGCGAAGCTATAGTTGCTTTTCGCTTGGGCGTATTTCCCTGACAGCGCATAGGTATTTGCGATAGCCATGGAGACTTCGGAAGCAGCAGAAAGGTAGTTGGGTGATTTTGGAAAAAGGTGGATCAATCGCTCGTAGATCGCGAGTGATTTCTGCGCGGCCTTAAGACTGGCTTCGAGATTATTGAGCATTAGGTAGGCTTCGGATACTCGCATTTGCGACTTGGCAGCTTCTGCTTGAACACGCGCATCTTGCTCGTTCTCATCGCCGAAGCTTTCATAAAAGGCAACCGCATCCTCAAGGACGCGTTGCCGCTCTTCCTGAAGTTCGGGGCGAGTTGCCCATCGCTCGCTCGCGGTTCGAACCATCATTTGGTCGACTGCTCCGATCGCTTTTTCCAACCGTTTTTCCGCGAGCAAACTTTGTGCTTTGGCCGCTTCTTTGGCGACTAAAGCAATGTCGCGCTCGGTTTCTAGTCGGCGGTTCGAGGCGTAAATGATCCCTATCACCGAAGCGGTCGCAAAGAGAATCACGAGCCCCATGAGGGCGACCATCGGATGACGCCATAGCCACCGCGATGCTCGTTCGACGGCGCTGATGGGTCGTGCCTCGATAGGTTCTCCTGCCAAAAAGCGTTCCAATTCCGCTCGCATCTCCCGGGCCGATCCGTAGCGTTTGAGCGGCGACTTTTCGATCGCCTTCAAACAGATGGTTTCTAGATCGCGCGGGATGGAGGGATTCAGTTGCCGTGGAGCGATGGCCGGCTCTTTGATGACTTGAATAATCGTGTCGATCGGATTGGCTGATTGAAACGGGGGTCGGCCTGTCAACATGCAATAAAGGATGGCGCCCAGCGCGTAAACATCCGCGAGTGGTCCGACGTTGGCGCCCCGACCGTCCGCTTGCTCGGGCGGCATGTAGCTAGGGGTGCCTAGGACTTGCCCTGTTCCGGTTAATTCCGAGTTTCCATGAAGCTGTTTGGCCAAACCGAAATCGGTCACCTTGGGCAAATACGGGAACTCCGAAGTCGTTTTTCGATGCGATATCGACGAGTCGACGGCTCGCAATGGACCGACGCGAGACTTGGAACGGCTATTCTCCGGTGGACTGGCAACAGCGTTGTTCGCGACTGAGATATTCGTAGCCGTTTGCTTGCCGACCGTGTGCTTGCCGACCGTGTGCTTGGTTTGGTCGCGCGGATCCAATGGATTTAGCATCGCTGCGCTGGCGGATTCGGTTGCCAGCAAAATATTTCCCGGTTTCAGGTCGCGATGGATGACACCGCGATCATGGGCGTACTGGATGGCATCGCAAACACGGGCAAGGCACTCGGCCGCTTGCCTCGGTGCCAGCGGGCCATCCTTGAGGATATTTGCTAAGCTTGGGCCATCGATATAGCCCATGGAAAAGAAGTGCTGCCCGTTGTGGCTTCCGATTTCAAAGATGGGGACAATGGCGGGATGATCTAAACCTGCAGCCGACTCGGCCTCGAGGTAAAATCTCTTGACGTCGTCTTCACTGGCGAGTTGACCGGAAAGGATCATTTTCATCGCCACGATGCGATTGAGACTGATCTGTTTGGCTTGGTAGACGACGCCCATTCCACCCCGTGCGATCTCACGCAGGATTTGGTAGTCACCGAAGGTTTGCAGGGGAGGATTTACCGAGTCGGGAACAGGTGAGGCAAGTGAGGAAGCGGGCGCGAGCGTTGGAGCGTCCATCTCCGAGGGTTTTAGGTGATCGAGCGTAGCTTCGTTCGATTCCAGGTCCTGATGTGCTTTTCTTCCACCGTTACCGCTCGCCATTCCCATTTCACTTTCGTATCGAAAACCAAACGGTCCATTCCTGCCTATGCCACTGGTAGGTCTCAGCCTGCCACTCGCCTTAGTACCCTTGGTTGGGGTTCACCAATTTGAGCATTTGATAGGCTTTGGATGTCGCGCACCGACCTCGTTGGGTTCGGATAACGAATTCGCTCCGGAGAAGAAACGGTTCGACTTCGTCCTCGAGCGTATCTGCGGAAACGCTCATTGTATGCGCGATCGCTTCGACCCCTGCTGGGCCGCCATTGAAAACCCGTATCAAGGTTTCCAGGTAGCGTCGGTCCTGCTTATCCAAGCCGATCTCATCGATACCCATCATATTTAGGGCCTGTTTGGCGATTTCCAATGAGACGCGTCCATCGGCTTTTGCCATCGCAAAGTCGCGGACCCAAAGGAAGCGATTGTTGGCGATCCGCGGGGTTCCTCGGGCTCGCTTGGCAATTTCGAAGGCTGCATCGCCATTGAGGGACACGTTAAGTTTTTTTGCATTGCGTCCCAAGATCTCAATCAACTCATCGACGGAATAGTATCCCAGATGCTGTCGGATCAAGAAGCGATCGCGAAGCGGAGCGCTGAGCATACCGGCACGGGTGGTGGCACCGATGAGCGTGAAGGGTTGCAATTGCAGATTGAGGGTTCTGGCGTTGACCCCTTCGCCTAAAATGATGTCGATTCGATAGTCTTCCATGGCGGTGTAGAGGAACTCTTCGACCGGTTTGGGCAAGCGATGGATTTCGTCGATAAAGAGGACGGAGCCATGTTCCAAGTTGGTGAGGTAAGGAATCATTTCTTTAGGGGCTTTGAGCACCGGTCCGCTGGTCATATCGACCTTGACCCCCATTTCTCGCGGAATGCAGGTTGCGAAGGTGGTCTTTCCCAAACCGGGTGGGCCGTCGAACAGGATATGGCCCAACGGCTCTTTCCGTTTTTTAGCTGCATCCATGGCGATTTGGATCACATCCATCACTTCTTGCTGGCCGACCATATCGGCGATGCGTTTTGGGCGAAGAACAATATCGTTGTCGCCGGGGGCCATGATTCCAGAACCGGGCACATGGGCGGCCGTTGGCTCCTTTTCGTTTTGACCATCGCCGTTGTCCCCTTTACCGTCATCGTCGTCATCCGGTTCGCTGGGGATGATTTTGCGTTCGCGTACCATGTTATTTTTCTGCCCCGGTGTCCAGGATGGCCATGAACGCTTTTTGTGGAATGTCGACTGAGCCGATGGACTTCATGCGCTTTTTGCCTTCTTTTTGTTTAGCCCAAAGTTTTTTCTTGCGAGAGATGTCGCCACCGTAGCATTTGGCGGTCACATTCTTTCGCATGGCAGAAACCGTTTCGCGGGCGATAATTCGAGAGCCGATGGCAGCCTGAACCGCTACTTCAAACATGTGTCGATCGATTTCCTCTTTGAGTTTTTTCACGACGGCTCTTCCCCGTCGATCGGAATCGGCAGTGTCGCAGATGATACTCAGCGCATCGACTCGCTTGCCGTTGACCAAGATATCCATGCGAACCAGATTGGCGGGTTCGTACCCGATGATTTCATAATCCATGGTGCCGTAGCCGCGGGTGACGCTCTTGAGTTTGTCATGCAGATCATAGATGACTTCGGCGAGTGGCAGATCATAGCTAACCAAGGCGCGCGTGCTGGACAAGTATTCGTTCCCTCGCAAAATGCCTCTTCGGTCTTGAGAGAGTTTCATAACGACTCCGATGTACTCGATCGGCAAGACAAAGTTGACTCGCACGATCGGCTGTCGAAACTCTTCGATATCCCCAGAGTCCGGCACCTCTTGAGGACGATGTATTTCCAGAACGGTGCCGTCTCGCTTGACGATCTCGTAGGTAACATTGGGGGCGGTCTGAACGAGATCCACATCGCATTCGTTTTCAAGGCGTTGTTGAATGATCTCCATATGGAGCAGGCCCAGGAATCCGCAACGGAATCCGAAACCAAGCGCTTCGCTGGATTCGGGGGAATAATCAAAGGAGGGGTCATTGATCGAGAGCTTTTCGAGAGCATCTCGCAACTCCGTGAACTCTTGTCCGTCGCTGGGATACAGCCCGCAATACACCATTCGCTTGGGCGGCTTGTACCCCGCCAGGGCAACGGCCTTTTCGTCATTGGCCATGGCAACGGTATCCCCGATGCGGACGTCCTTGAGCGACTTGATATTGCAAATCAAGTATCCGACTTCGCCTGCCAAGAGCGAGTCGACGGGCATACGATGCGGAATGAATTGCCCCAGTTCGAGCACTTCGTAGTTGGCGCCGACTCCCAAGAAACGGACTTTGTCGCCGCGCTTGACTTTGCCCTGCATGATACGAACGTAGGTGATCGCACCGCGATAGTCATCGTATAGCGAGTCGAACACCATCGCTTTGAGCGGCGCGGTTCGATCTCCGGTGGGCGGTGGGATCCGTTCCACAATGGCTTCTAACAGTTCATCGATACCGAGGCCTGCTTTGCCCGAACACTTGACAATCTCGGTCGGATCGATCCCCAGGCTCTGTTCCATTTCCGTAGTCACCTCGTCGACCCGCGCGTGCATAAGGTCAATTTTGTTGATGACGGGGATGATTTTCAGTTCGTGTTCCATGGCCGCGTATGCATTCGCCACCGTCTGCGCCTCGACGCCCTGGAATGAGTCGACCAAAAGAAGGGCTCCTTCGCAGCAGGTCAGAGCGCGAGAGACTTCGTATTGAAAGTCGACGTGGCCGGGCGTATCGATCAAGTTCAGTTCGTACAACTCTCCCTTGTGCCAGTGGTTCAAAGAAACGGACTTTGCTTTGATCGTAATGCCGCGCGAGCGTTCCAGGTCCATTCCATCGAGCAGTTGCTCGCGCATTTTTCTCATCTCAACCGTTCCCGTGCGTTCGAGGAGGCGATCGGCGAGAGTGCTTTTGCCGTGATCGATGTGTGCGATGATGCAGAAGTTGCGAATTTTTGCTGTTGGCATTTCGCCCAACTGTTGACCGCCGTGTTTTCCGCCAGTGCTCATTGCTGATTCCTAGGTTTGTCTTTCATTGGTTTCTTGCTGGGCCGATGGCGTGGTGCGTCCCCCAAGGATGGGCTTGGACTATTTCTTGTGTTCCATGCGAGCAATCCCTGCCGCACCCAGATACCCTGCATCTCCACCCAACGATGCAAACTCGATCTTAGTGCCGTTTGCAACGTACTCGAAACTTCGATCGCGAAACGCTTTCTCGATGCGTTTCAGGAACCGCATTCCGACGGGCGAATGCATGCCGCCAAAGTTCATCGCTCCCCCTAACACAATCAAACCTGGATCCAAAGTATGGACGATGGTTGCGATCCCCAACGCCAAAAAGTCCGCTGTTTCGTCGATGATTTTGAGACTAAAGGCATCGCCCGCCACCGCCGCTTCGTAGATGCGTTTGGTGGTCAACGTCTCGCTCCTCGATTGCAACACGCTAACGGCGCCGCCCTCTAACTCCTCTTTGGCCCGCTGAACCACCGCGCTCGCGCTGGCATAGGCCTCCAAATGGCCACGGCCACCACCCCAAACGCAGAGCCGAGCATCCGGTCTGGGATCGATGATCATGTGGCCGCATTCGCCTCCAAAACTATTGTGTCCCACGACCAGTTGGTTATCGATAATGATTCCGCCGCCGACCCCTGTCCCCAGAGTCAACAGCACCATACTACTGTAGACCCGCCCCGTGCCTATCCAGAATTCGCCAAAGGCTGCCGCATTGGCGTCATTTGCAAACGAAACAGGAACCTTGATTGCGTTCTGCAAGCAGGAGACGATGGGGAAGTGATGCCAATGGGGATGATTCGGGGGTTCAATGAGCATTCCCTTGGGGATGTCTTGGCTGCCAGGCGTGCCCAAGCCGACGCGTGCGATATCTTTTATTGACAATCCAATCGACGCTAGCAAACTTGCAGACGAAGCAGAAACGCGGTCCATCGCGTCGGCCGGGCCTCTTGGCTCCTCGGTCGGGATGGATGTGAACCCCAGCGTGCGGCCTTCGTCGTCGACCACGCCAATCTTGATCCCCGTTCCACCGACGTCGATTCCTAAATAAATCGGGGCCACAGCTTTTGCGATTTGGTGGATTGTCTGTGATGTCATAAAGCTCTATGCGGAAAAGGTTTACAGCGTGGTGACCGCGATCGCGAAACGGGTAAAACCTAGTATACGGCATGCTCTTGAAGTCAAACAGAGTCAATCCGTCCGGTCTTCAGTAGCGGTACGGCGCAAGCCGTCCGGTGACGCACATGCAAACAATCACTGCAATCTCAGCCGTGACACCGAATGTCTGGCGACCTCCGCTACGACAGGGAGGGCCATTGGCTAGTGCGTGCTGATTCTTTGGCCGTTTCCGATCACACCAAACAGTGTTCTAGAATACCCGGTCCGGTTGCGAGATAGCCGGTATAAAAAGTCCCAAACTGACCGAAGCGCGCGCTCGCGGAATCGTATCGCATGGTGTAAACGATCTCTTTCAAGAACTGCGGATTGCGGGCCCAAAGGGTAACGCCCCATTCCCAATCATCTAAGCCCACCGATGCAGTAACGAGTTGGGTTACGCGACCGGCAAAGGCCATCCCGCTTTGTGCGTGTTCGGCCATCATTTCTGTTCTGGCGGAGAAGGGTTCGAGAAACCAATTCGCCCCCACGTTGCGAACTTTGTTCATCGGGTAAAAACACATTGCTGGCCAATTTGGAAATTCCGGCGACAAACGCTGCGCATGCATCATAGGTAGCCGCTTCTCGTAGGAAGCCACTTTGGCTTGATACGTGGGGGACTGCGGATCTTCGCCGCTTCGAATCAACTTGGCGCCGTACTGTTCTTTATTTGGCAGGTATTCGCTGATCTCGGACATTGATACAAACGAATAGACGGGTTCAATGGCGGCACCCAATGCACTGCTCATGACCCTGTGATGGACTCGGTCGATTTTCAACGGGTCGCAGTCCATCATGACGGTGGCGAAGTCGGCTTTGTGTCCACTGATGATGAACGACTGGATTCGCTCAGGCCGAGCCTGGGCGTGCGGCGCGATGGCCGCGTTGAAATCCGCTTTGGCGGCATGGACGTGCTCTTTCCCCATGCCTGCGAGCACCTCCCTTTTCCACCGATAGAAGTAATGACCGCAGTGCAATCCTTGAACAGGAATGATCGAGGGTTCAGGCAGGTTTGCGGCAGGACTATGGGGATGACTCATTAAGGAAGCAATCGATTGGAGGTTAGGTTGCACGGGCAATGGGCGCGTGTCATTCTCACTCGGATTGTAACACGCATAGCTCCTATTGCGAACGGCTACGCCATCGCGCACCGCCTTGACGCACCCCCCCGACAATCGGCACAACCCTCCGAACCGTGCCGTTCGGTACTCTCGCACAGAAACACGTTTTATTAGGGTTTGGTTAATAAAAAGGGAGTGCATCCACCTTTGCTCAACCTACCCTTTCGGCAGAGGCAGAATTCCACGCCCCTCGTCCTCCTCGATGTTTTTATCCATGCACGTTCCTTTGATTCGAAACCAAAACAGAAGACGGCACCGATCCGGTGCGGCGTTGATCGAATTGGCAATCTGCTTTCCGGTATTCTTTTTGATATCGATGGCAACGATTGAGACCTGCCGGATGATCTACTTGCGACAGTCGCTCAAGATCGCGGCATACGAATGCGCACGGTTAGGAATCGTTCCCGGTGCGACTGCATCGACTCTTCAAGATCAATGCGACATGATCCTTCTTTCAAGGAATATTCGCGGATATCAGCTCACTTGCGTCCCACCCGACCCCACCACTCTGAAATACAGTGATCTGTTCAAGGTGTCGGTCCAAATTGCTGCTCAGGACAACGCCATTGTGGGAACTTGGTTCTATCGAAACAAAATACTAAACGAGTCGGTCACCATCATGGCTGAATATTGAGGTTCGCATGAACTCATTGAATAGCAAGATACCGAGCCATTGCGTTTGCAAAAGAAGGATGACCATGCATTTCCAACCGAGCAAGTTCCCCAAGACGTGTTGCGCTGGACGCCGCCGTCAGGGTGCAACCGCGGCAACGTTAGCGTTGCTGCTTCCCGTCGTCTTGGCTGTTGCCGCCTATGCGGTCAATGTCGTATACATCGAGCTTGCAAGAACTGAGCTTCAAATCACCATCGACGTCGCAACGCGTGCCGCTGGACGTGTATTGGCCGTTACGGGCAGTCAAGAGCAAGCCACCGCGGCGGCCGATCGATTGATGGCGGTGAACCCGTTCGCCAATAAACAAATGACGCTCAAAGGATCAGACCTTGTCTTTGGAGTGTCGACGCGACTCTCTGAGAACCAGCGGTACAGTTTCGCCAAAGGATCCGACCCAAACGCAGTCCAAATCCAAGCCAACGGATCCATTCAGGTACCGATGCTCTTTCCTACCATGGGTGTTCCGGTCAATTTCCGACCCATCAAGACTAGCATCAGCACACAATCGGAACTCGATATCGCGTTGGTGCTCGATCGTTCCGGCTCGATGGCGTTTTCCACCGATGAGATTGCCGGCAACTACATTCCGTCCAACGCTCCTGCCGGATGGCGTTTTGGTGATCCTGTTCCACCGAAGTCTCGATGGCTCGACGCGGTCGATGGTGTTGAGAGTTTCCTCGCATTGATTTCCACATCGAAGCAAAAAGTCAACGTCGCCCTTTGCACTTACAACAATGCTGTAAGCACGGATGTAGGACTCACCCAATCCTATGGCAGCATCACCAATGCGATGGCCGCGTACTCTGCAAAGTTTGGAAGCGGGGCCACGAATATTGGAGACGGTATTTTTGCGGGCGCCGTGGCGCTTGGCGATAAGAAACTGGCGAGGCCTTGGGCGACCCGGGTAATGATTGTGCTGACCGACGGCATCCACAATACGGGGACAGACCCCGTGTACGCAGCTCAAATTGCGGCAGCCGAACACATTCAAATCTACACCATCACCTTTTCCCAAGAAGCCGACATTGCACGGATGCAGCAAGTGGCCGCCGCAGGCGCGGGCAAGCATATCCATGCCATCACCGGGGCAGAACTGGTGTTAGCGTTTGAAGAAATCGCCCGAAGCCTTCCTACATTACTCACGTATTAAAAGCAAAGCCATTATGCATTTCGCGCGCATCCAACAGCCCAGTCGCTCCCGCGGGGGAGTCGCGTTGGTGGAATTTGCGATTGTGTTCCCGATCGTCCTGCTGGTCTTTGCGGGCATGATCGAGATCAGCCGCATTTTACTGTTGCAACATTCCGCCGACACGGCGGCCTATGAAGGCGCGCGGAGTGCCATGGTCCCCGGTGCCACGGCGGCAGAAGCCTCCCAAGCGTCTCAGACCCTCTTGCGCGCAGTCGGGCTCAAATCCTTTGCTGTTACTGTTTCGCCCACAGAGATCCAAGAGGACACACCGCTCATCACCGTTCGTGTCGAAATACCTATCCAGTCCAACGCTTGGATCACGCCGCACTGGTTTCAAAATAGTCGAGTTGTCAGCGAGACCACGCTTTTTTGCGAACGCCCGCCGATGGTTCAGATGACCGGCATTCCACAAATCAAGGCTCTTGCGACAGCACTAAAATCGAAGCGAGGAAACTCCGGCGGTAGCGGTTCGGGAAACTCAAATGGCTCAGGAACTTCAACCAGCTCGGGCACTTCAAGTGGTTCTACCGACCCCAATGTATCAACCAGTTCGAGCGGCGCCGTGAGCGCCAGCAACTAAAAAGGCCCTTCCAAAAGGAAGTCGACCGCGTCCGCGACCCAACGTTTCCGCGGACGAAAAACGATACGGCCGAGGGGTATTTTTACTCTGCAACGGGACGTCCGGTGAGAGTCGATGGGAGCGAGTGCAACAAGTTGGCTTAAGGCGAGCGGCAGGCTGAAGCCTACCTGCCGCGTGGGCTCCTCGGCAGGAAAAGGTTATCGTAAGACGGCAGTGTTTCCGAGCGAATGATTCGTTTGTTGATTTCCTTCATTTCTTGTTTTGGTACGATGACATCGGTTGCCGCTCGCCTAAATTGCGCAGCGTCGATCGGTTTTAGCTATATTGGTTGGTCGAGCTTCGTATCGGAGCCGGTCCCCTCCCGCCCATCTTGCCCTTTCCCGCCTTACGAATGCAATTCCTCGCGGTCCCGTCCAAACTCGGCGTAC
>JANODW010000808.1:0-1977 GCA_031412875.1 Pirellula sp.
AATCCAGGGTCGGGCCTTGCGAGTCGAAGATTAGAGCGGATGGAGTGGTCGATGTCACTGTTTGTTATGTATTTCGGGACCAACCGACGATTTGATCAACTGGCCCACCACACCATTCTCTTTGGGAATCGATACGAAGGGTTGCTCCGCGACATTTTTCGCGGCCATACGCTCCCCTCCGACTTCAGCTTGTACCTGCACGCTCCGACCGTCACCGATCCGTCGTTGGCGCCCGCTGGATGCGAAGCATTCTATGTGCTGAGCCCCGTACCCCACCTAGGTCGGGCGAATATCGATTGGGACGTAGTCGCTCAGAGCTACGGCGATTCTATTCTGGCTTCGCTTGAGAACCATCTTCCGGGATTGCGTGATTCGATCGTGACGCGTCGGCATTTTACTCCGGCCAATTTTCAACGCGAGCTTCACGCCTACCAAGGCTCTGCATTCTCCGTTGCACCAACACTGACCCAAAGCGCCTATTTTCGTCCACACAACAAATCCGATTCAATCCCAGGACTTTACATTGTGGGCAGCGGGACGCATCCCGGAGCGGGTGTGCCTGGCGTGATCAACACGGCCAAGGCGACATGCGGATTAGTGGCTCGCGATTTCGGGGTTGTAACCAAATGATTACATCATCCACCTATGTCCCTCCCAACGCTCAGATGCCTTTCAACGAGGGATTGCAAGATACATTTTCTGTGATTCCGCGGGACGAGAGGTTGGTAATCCGCCAACATAGCCGTTCGTTTTCAATAGCAGCTCGATGGTTGCCTGCGGAAGTCCGAGGCGACGTTGAGAAACTGTATGCGTGGTGCCGTTGGTGCGACGAAGCGGTCGATAGTGCACATGACCTGCAGGACGCAAAGTCTCGCCTCGCCATTCTCCGTGATGACGTTCAACGCGTATTTGACGAACAAGCGGTAAGGCACCCCGCGTCTCAATGGCTCGCGGAACTCGTTCGGTCGAACGGCATTCGTCAGTCAGAACCGCTCGACTTGTTGGCCGGAATGGAAATGGATTTGCAGTTGGGACAAGTCGAGGATGAAGCGGCTTTACTGCGGTACTGCTATTGTGTTGCCGGAGTCGTGGGTTTGATGATGTGCCGAGTGATGGGTGTAGCAAGCCCATCTGCGGAGAAGCACGCGATCGACCTTGGGATAGCCATGCAATTGACGAACATAGCCAGGGACGTGGCAGAGGATTGGAAACGCGGACGGAGCTATATCCCGAAGACATGGATTGAAATCGAGTTACCTGACCCGCATGCCGATCTCTCGAGGGGTGTCAGGATATTGTCCCATCCGCCATCGAACCGCACGGTTCGGGAGAGCGTCAAACGCTTGTTATCGATGGCCGAGGATCGCTATGCGAGTGGACTCAAAGGAATAGAAATGCTACCGCGGGACTGCCAGCCCGCGATTGCGTTAGCAGCGAAGCTGTATCGCGAAATTGGTCGAGAGATTCTCCGTCAAGACACCAGGGTGATGGACGGGCGTATCAAAGTGCCACGTTGGCGAATGCTGTACGTTGGCTGCAATGCGTGGATTACAAATGTGACTCAGAAAGTGATTTCTAAGTTGGGAATAGGTTGGTTTTTCTCTAGTGACGAGGTTACAACGACGATGGTTTCAACGAAGGTGGTTACAACGACGATGGTTTCAAATCAACAGAAATTGAAGGACGCAAGGTTTTTGGCATATCTTGGCATATCATTAACGTCTTTCATGGCGAGCGCCCTTTTCGTGATGGTATCACTGCATCCAAAAGACCCCACCTACGCTGCGATGCCGCTCATCTACGCGACGATTTGCGTAGGAGTTGGGATTGTCACCAACATTAAATCCAGGCAGTAGGGCAACGGGGCAACGATTTGCAGACGTCATGGCACCGGAGTCGGAGTACTTCATCGATTTGTACTCCGGTCGCTTTCGATTCAACCGCTTCTCCTCCCGTCATAAACCATATGGCTATCGA
>JANODW010000809.1:0-25801 GCA_031412875.1 Pirellula sp.
TTTCTCGACGATGGGAATGTCAGCCGGTTCCGCAGAAGTGAATTTATTGATTTGCCCCATGTAGAAGCTATACCCCATATACCCAATCGCCCCGGTGCCGATCACTATGATTAAGAAGACCGTGAAACAGCCGCCTAGCAAACAACCCCAGGGGAATCGCTTGGGCTGAACAAACTGCGTTGGATTGGAACTGCTCATCAGGGCACCGGTGCGTTAGGGGAGTCGAGTGGTTTCTAACTCCTATTCTACTTCGTTTTCGTTCGCTATTGGCTCCCTTTGAGATCGGCAACGTGTATTCGGATCGAGGACAGCCCGTTCAGAAGATTGGTTGCGACGTTATTGGTTTACCATGTCGTCCAGTTGGCGAGCGGCGGTGTGGGTTAAAAAGCGTCGCGAGATATAGTCACCTAGATCGTGCAGTTGCATCGAAAATTCTCGCAGACGGCTTCTCAATATAGAACGTTCTTCTTTGCCGGATTCATCTTTGACGACATCGTCACCCAAAGCGTCGGCGTCAAACAATCGCAAATTGCCACGGCACTCTGTGATTTTCTTTCGATAGCGGGCGACTTCGCTTTTGTCCGAAGCGGGCAATGCGTCCAAGTGTTGCAAAATTTGAACAAACTGGAACGCCAAACCGCGAGGGTTGGATGGATCGACGACGAGCAAGTCCAGCACAGGTCCTATCTCATAACTCATCATATACCGATAGCGATACGTCATCGAGCTATCACAGATTTCGAGCAAGGCTTCCAGCAATTGCCGGGAACTCTTGGAGTAGGGGACTAAGAGTTGTTCGATCAGACGCAGCAGGTTTTGAGCGCGATCGATACGACGTCCTAAATCCAAAAAGTGCCACCCCGGGCCACGCGTCATGCTTTCGGATGCGAGGCCAGCAAACGCCGATAAATGACTGATAATTAAATTGAGCGTCGATAGCGCTTCGCCCATCCGCTCGCGTTGTCCCGGCCAAGGAGCGAGAGTCGAGGAATCGAGGCGACTCAATATTTGCCAAGAGTCCAAACTGAGTCGATCGCGAATGGTCTCGGCATTCCGCATAATCCGGCTCGCGGCATTGACCAGTCCATCAGAAAGGCTTTGATCGTACACGAAGTTGAGGACCGATTGTCTCATTTCGTGGAGCGCGATGATTTCGTCGCGAGGCGGCTCGACAGACAGTTTTGAACTTTCTCGCAGCGCATGGACGACCTGCCATTGAGATGGTAGGGAATCGGAGGACACTTCCGAAGTCAATTGCGAACTGCAGTACCGCGCGTGCTTGGCCATGAATTCCATGCGCTCCGCAAAACGCCCCAACCAAAACATATGCTCTGCGACGCGGCTCGGGAGGTCCATCGCCGTTCGTTTTAATTCGACGTTCTGCTTGCTTGAAGAGAGCAGAGTGAGGGGTTTGACAGGCCCGCGATTCAATACCCATACGTCCTTGCTCATGGAACCGCAGACAAGGCTTTCGTCAAGCTTGTCGGCGGAATCCGCAACCCGCGCAACCCCACCTGGCATAATCTCCATCTTGTTCTTGGTGGCGCAACCAAACAGTCGAATGACGGTCGGCCAAGCGACGACATGATTATTGACCCAAGTCGGTGTCCGTCCAAACTGCGGAGTGGCCGTTGCAACATAGCGCCAAGGAGACTTGCGAATGTCTGCTGCAATCGACTCCCGTTGAAGTGAGCTCAAATGTCCGCCATGCGTCTGGTTCGCTGAATGCCGGACGAACGCGTCTCTCAACATGAGATGATCCATGTTGGCAATCACGTATTCCATCGATTCCTTATCACCGCACCACCACATCGGCATGCTGGGCAACAGCAGGTCCTGATTGAGCAACTCCTTGCATAGGCGAGGCAAGATTGCAGCCACGGCGGGGATTTCGGTCCAACCGGTTCCGAGCCCATTGGCCAAAAGCACTTTATTTTCCCGTTCCGCTTGGGCTAAACCTGGAATGCCTTCGCTGCTAGACGGATCGATTTCGAGAGGATCGCACATCGTGTCGGGGAGGCGACGCAAGATGCTGTCGATCCTTACCAATCCGCCTAAAGTTTTGAGATAAACCGCGCCCCCGCGCACGGTAAGATCGCTGGTTTGCGTCAACGTGTAACCTAGGTATCGAGCCAAATAGGCGTCTTCAAAATAGGTTTGGCTTGCAACCCCAGGCGACAATAGAGCAGAACGCGCATTCTTTTCCCGTATCGGAGCCGATTCTTGAAGGGATTGCCGCAATGTCGCAAAGAAGCCAGCAAGTCGCTGGACTTGAAGCTTTTGAAAATCCTCGGATAGAATCCGCGACATGGCGATACGGTTTTCTACTGCGTGACCACATCCGCTTGGACCCTGCGTGCGGTCGGCGATAACCTCCCACTGTCCCGAATGGGAGCGAGAAATTTGGGCTGCATACAGATAGAGTTTGCGTACCGCAACCGCATGCGGCGGGTGCTTGGCAGGACGCAAATAGGCAGGGCAGCCATAGATAAGTTCACTGGGCAGTACGCCGGTAGCCAATAGGCGTTGATGTCCATAGACATCTTGGAGTAATAGGTCGAGAACTTGCATGCGCTGTTGCATGCCCGCGCATAACTTTTCCCATTCGGCTGCCTCGATAACAAATGGAATGGGATCCAGGTCCCAAGCATGCACGGCACCGGACTTGACAAACTGTCCCGTGGACGCGGGAGGATTGTCCTTAAGGGACTGCTTTGCCAACCGCCAACGAACGTAGACTTCCGGACCTGTCAGTCTCGGCTCGACACCGATCAAGCGACGGTAGCCGTTTCGCACATCCCCGTCAGGAGTGGTCAGTTCATCGAAGGGACCGTGAAACGTACGGTACGCGGACAACAGCTCGGTGATCGCGTCGGCATCCTTCCTGTTTGAGTCTGGCATCCATTCCCCGTTTGCATCGATTCGAGTGGAGTTGAGTGGCTCAACAATATTCGCCCAAGTCCAAAGGATTTCCCCCCCTGGTCAAATGTGAATTTTCTAAAGCCGTTTTCACTTTGGTATCGAAACCCCTCCCATCCGTCAAGGCTCCTCGCCCCCGCAAGTGCTTGGCACCTCTCGCCTTCGGTAGGTCGCTTTTGCCGAAAGCGACTCGCACCCCAGCCGATACCAGTCACCTGCCTTGCCGGGAACGTGGCATTGTTACTGCCGGACATTGCTGAGATCGCAGAGATTCTTTACAGGTCCCGACCGGACGGCTTGCGTTGTTCCGCTAAAGTGAGTGCCTTTTGGCTTGCTTCGAAGAGAGAAGCTACCACCTTGCGACCTACTTTGCGTCACGTATTGTCCTGTTTTATGGTTATTGCCTCGAAAGCGGTGTGATCTTGAGGCGAAGCGTTTCGCCTTTGCGTTGGACGACGACTTCTGTTTCTTGCCCCACCTTGAGTGCTTCGATCGCATACGTGTAATCGTAGACGTTCTCTACTTTGCGACCTGCCAATTCGATAATAACATCCTTGGCTTGCAAACCTGCCTTTGCAGCGGGTGCATCCTTGGTGACCCCGGATAGCATTAAGCCTTTGATATCTCCTTGTGAGTAATCAGGGATGGTGCCGAGATACGCGGTCATGACGGCACGTGCTTGTTGCGACTGAGCGGGCTTCTGATCTGTAAACTCGGGTATGCTCTTGGAAATGGCGACCGACCTCGCGACAAGCCCCATCAGCTTGGCCGTCTGGGCAGCCCCTTCATAATTGAGCAGTTCGGGGGTATCGCGCGGTGTGTGGTATTCGGTGTGTCCACCCGTGAACGCAGACAGGATCGGCACTCCTTTGCGAAAAAAGGTGCTGGCGTCGGTGGGCAAATCGCAGTCATTTTGTAGGCTTAGCGGCAATCCCACAACGGCGTTGCGTTTCTCGATTTCTTGTGTCCAAAGCGGTGACGAGCCGATACCTTGCAGCACAAGATTCTCACGAAGGCGTCCCACCATATCGAGATTGAAGCAAGCGACCATTGTGGGGTAAAGGCTATCGCTCGATTCGGGTTTTTTGTAGTTGGGATAGAGATCGTAAAATGTTTTTGCAAAATGGTCAGAGCCCAAGAGTCCCATCTCTTCACCCGACCAAGCGGCAAAGAGGATATCGTGCTCCAGCGGTAATTTGCCAGCGCGTTTTTGCTGTGCAAAGGATTGCGCGATTTCCAGCATGGAAGCTACACCTGAAGCGTTGTCGTCTGCACCGCGATGCATCCCTTGCCTTTCCTCGTCCTTGGCCATGCTATTCCCGCCGGCACCTTTGCCTAGATGGTCGATGTGCGCTCCGATTAAAATCAATGACTTTGCCGGTTGTTCGCCAGCCATTAGCAACCCGAGTGTGTTCATTCCTTCGCCCATTGTCTTCTTAACTTCGATCGTCGCTCCGACTTTAACGCCGGGCAGGTCAAAGCCCATCATCATTTCGCCCCGATCCAGTTCCTTTTGAAGATCGATCAGTTTTTCTTCGCTTTTGTCAAACCAGGATTCCGCAACCGCGTCGGTAACGCTGATTGCCGCGATGCCCGCTCCAGAGAAGGAGCCGTCAATTTCGAGAGGGACAAGTTGGCTGCGAACTCCGCTGGTCGGTCCACTGACGACGATGATTCCTTTGGCTCCGCGATCGCGTGCAGCCATCGCTTTGTATCGCAACGAGCTGAACCTGGCGAATTGCTGCCTGCGTTCCGGGGTTACTTCAGAGGGCATTTGTCGCAGAACCATCACCCACTTGTTTTCAACATCCAGGTGGACATAGGAGTCGTATTCCGGTTGGCCTTGAAAGGAAGTTGCCACAATGCCATAACCCGCAAAAACAACGTCGGTGGGTTCGATCACCGCAGAGTTAGAAAACGCAAGCGGCCGCCAATCGGTGTCCATTTTCCAGGACTTGCCAGCCGAAGTGAGCGTATTGGCAGGGAGCAATTCGACACCAGAGGGGAACGGGAAACTCGTGAAATAGGTACCATTGCTGCCGGCAGCTTTGAGGCCCAACGAAGCCATGTAACTTGCGACATAGGACGTCGCCAGTTTTTCGCCGGCAGTGCCTGTTAGTCGACCGCCCAATTCCGGCCTGCAAAGATAGTCAACGTGCCTGCCGATGTCGCTCGCCCGGTAATCAGCATCATTTGCTTTCACCGATGCGATCGCTTCCGCTTTGGCGGATTCGACTTGGCTCAGCGAAGGTGGCTTCACAGCATTGCCGTCCACTTTCTCGTCCGCTGCGCCGAGCCCCATGGCTTCACGGGCTGCTTTGTCATTCCACTGTGCGATGAAGATTTGTGATTTCTTGTTCGCCGTCCGCGTGGATGTCCAAGAGAGTTCATTGCCGTCTGGCGTGAAGACGGGCAAGCTATCGAAGCCATCGGTAGTGGTCACGCGAGTCGGAGTGCGACTGCCGTTGGCATCGACCATGTACAATTCAAAGTTGGCAAAGCCATTCACGTTGGTGCCGAAGATAAGATAGTCGCCGCTGGGATGATAGAACGGTGCCCAGCTCATGGCGCCCAGGGTTGTCAATCGTTTTGCGTCGGAGCCGTCGAGATTAGCGGTGTAGATTTCGGCCGTTGCGCCGTCTTCTGAAAATCTTCGCCAGCAAAGCCTTTTTCCATCTGGAGAAAAGAATGGACCGCCGTCGTAGCCAAACATATTCGTAATTTGCTTCACCTCGGTTCCATCGCTCCTCATGATGAAAAGATCCAGGGCCGTGGCAGGGTCTCGTTCGAAGATCGCTTTCTCGCGATCGCTCAATTGGGATTGGTAAGCCAGCCGATTCGATGAGAATGCAATGTATTGTCCGTCAGGAGAATACGACGCCTCCGCATCATAGCCTACGACGTCTGTTAGCTTTTTGTATTGATGTGTTTTGCGATTCCATTCGACGAGATCGTATTGCTCGTCATAATCCCATGCATAGCGCTTTTGGGTTCCGGCTTGGCGATCTGCCAATTCGGCTTTTTGTTTAGTCAGTGCATCTGGATCATACTGGGTCGACGCAAAGAGGACGCGATTTCCGTCGGGGTGGATCCAAGCGCACGTCGTCTTGCCCGACCCCGGCGAGACGCGTTCAATGTCTCCCGTCTCCCGATCCATCCAATAAATTTGGTAAAACGGATTGTCCTTGTCCCGCTCGCTCTGAAACACCATCGACTTGCCGTCTCGACTGAAATACCCTTCTCCCGAACGGATCCCATCGAACGTCAATTGGCGAACATTGGTCAGGAAAGCCGATTCGTTTACGCCGGCGTTGGAAAGGACCGTGCTTGACTTGTCGGATGCGTTGGATTGCGTTGCTGCTTTGGCCGCTCCATCTTGCCCGCAAACGATTCCTAGAGGAATCGCATAGGTGGCCAATCCGATTGCCGCCACGCACTTCGCTGTGGTCCACGTACTGAGATTTCGTGCGTTGGTACTGAAGTTTGTTGTATTGATCATGGGAGTCAGGATAGAGGGCTACGGGTGAGAGCCCGTATTGTAGCCGTCCGTCCATACTATTCCAAACGGTGCTGGCAGCGTTCCTTCCTCGGCCAGCCCCGCTGTTCAAAACAGCGTTTTCTATGCAGCGCGTCGGTCGTCTTGATTTTGGCGTCTGAGCCGCTTGCGATCGGCTTTGCTCATGGGCCGGCCGGAATCGTCCTCATCGTCTTCATCGTCGTGGTCCGCTTGCGTTGAGGGAATTGCCTGTCCCTGTTTGATGGGAACCGGTTTTGTTGCGGGAGGGTGCGTCTGTTTTTGCGATTCGTCCGAAGGGGGTTTGAGTTTGAGCCCATCCAACATTCCAAAAAGACCGCGCCTTGCGGGTTTGGAGGGTTCCTCACCTGAAGCCCTTTCGGATGGGTCCGGCTTCTTTGCAACGGGTTTCGGGGCTTGCGGTTCTTTCTTGGTTTTGGGCGCAAACGACAACCATGGCTTCTTTGGTTTGGCCTCGCCGACGGGATCCGCGGCTGGCTTGGAAACCGGTTGCTTCGGCGCCGCGGCGGATGGCGTTGAACTGCCGGCAGCCTCTGCTTTGGCTCGCTGAGCACTCTTGCTGAACTTCGAAATCCATCCCTGCTTTGGCATGCCTAAGTCCTGTGCGGCTTTGGGCTCTTTTGGCGCTTTGGATTCTCTCGGGGAGTTGGCTCCCCCGGATTCAGATTGATCGCTCGTCGAAGCTGGCTTGCGAGACCAGAATGATTTCTTTTCTGAAGGCTTGCTTGTTTCTCCGCGTTCCTCTTTTGCACTTGGATCGTGCGTTTGAGAGGTGGATTTATTTACAGAAGCAGGCTTTGCAGTGGATCTTCGTGACGCAGCGTCCGGGCTGGATTCCAAATCACGATTGCCCCCAATACCAAACCAACCTCGCTTCTTGGTAAGTCCCAGGTCCTCCGTCGGTCCATCGTCTTCGCGAATCGGCTCGGCATCAAGCTTCTCGTTTTGTTCTTTGCGATGCGGAATGAAGCCAAACAGTCGTCCTTTGGATTTGCGTGAAGCGACGTTTTCGGAATCGCGCTGCGAGGGCCTTTCGATTTGCCGTTCGTTGTTCTCATCCAGCGTGCGGTCCTGAGTTGCATTCGCTGCGCGTTTTTTGGGCCATGGCATTTTCCATTGGGACTTTTCGGATTTGGCTTTTTTAGTCTCGCTATTTTGACTATCAGAGTCCAAGGGCCGTTTGCGCCGCAGAGATAGCTTGGGCACCTTCCATTGAATCGGTGCGAGGTTGGCACCGTTGCGGACCAAAAACCTTTTTTGAGCATGGATATAGGTTTGACGCAAGTAGATTCCGGCTGCTTGAAACACCGCCAGAATTCCCCCTAACGAACACGCTCCGACGACCAAGTCAATGGTCGAGGGAGCCCAAGAGAGCTTGAGCAACCCATTGCCTACCAACGCAGCGATTCCCCAGGCCACCAGACCCAACATCCAGCTCACGACGCTCGTGGGGGCGGATTTGAGTTCGCTGCAAAGACGAATACCCAACACGCCAACGATGGATGCAAACGTTGCGAGAACCAAAGGGAAACCAGCATATCCAATCTCCTTTTTGGCCCAACCATCCAGACTCATCCCCAATAGCAAGAGCCCCGAGCTGGAAGCTTCGAAGCTGGAAAAAGCTGCTGCCACCGCCAATACGACCCAGATGCGATAGCGAGCGCGGTAGTCGTCCAGCTTGTGTCGTCGCAACTGAAAAATCATCCAAGCGGCCACTGCAGTCAACATCCATAGCTGGCCATTGAGCCACTGCGCAATGCTATGCGGTGACCGCAGGTGAAATAGTTGCGCGATCGGCGTTGTTGCAAAGACCGACGCGGTGGGAGTTGATGATGGGCCTGTTGACGCAACGGATGTCGCGGTTGCTGTCGCATTCTGGCTGGGTGACGTGAAAATAGCGTAATGGGCGACGAGCAAACCACCCCACAAAAGCCACATGGCAGTCAACACGATCGACAAGGTCCCACGTCGAACGGGGATCAATTGCACCATCCGTTGCTGGCATGTTTTTCGTACCGCTTGGCTGTAACCGGGGTCGCGGTACTTCGCAGGGAGCTCTAGCACATCCTCTCCCTCGCCGCTTTCTCGCGATCGCACCTTCCTCTTAGCCCGCACACTGTCGACTGCAAACTCCGAATCCGCGGCGACGGCATCCAACAGCACGCGTCTGCGTCGATCGATACGGTTGGTTCTCGAGAGAGGCATGCGACGATTGCTTTAGGTTTGAAGAGGATGGGTAGCGGATTGTAGGGCGCAAGTTTTCTAGCTAAGCTCCTCGCATTTTTTCCCGTCCAAGTCAATATCAAGTAGTGCCCCATCGCTCGCAAATGCGATGGAGCTGATCTCATTAAGTTACGGTCCCTGGGGCTCGAATGAGATTCCACTTGAATGGTGGAGATCGCATGGGTGGAGATTCAAATGGGGGGATTGCGTGGGGTTTAGAAGATGGGCTAACTAGTTTGATTCCTGTTCGCGCTTGGTCCCATTTGCGAAATCATATTGAAGCGACTTTCGTCCGATTTGAATCTTTAAAAGAGTGCCTTCCTTGTCTTGTTCAACCCAATCGCTTTTGTGCAAAGGCCATGCATCATAGTCGACTGCGACGCCATCGATTTTGCACTGATCGAGGTACTTTGTTTTGTGCGGCAAGTAGGTGAGTTCGAGAGTATTGCCGTTCAACGAACGGTAGGTGACTTTGGGATTTTCCAGATCCAGTTCGGAAGCGGTGGCGGATGTTTTGGAGATCAGCGTGTCGGCGAAATGGTTTAGTTCCGATTCGACTTGGTTGCCGGCAAAAGCAGAGTTGCCTGCGAAAGCGGACAGTTCGGCCGTTTCCACGATCCAACCGTTCTTCCTGGCTTCACACCAAAGGAGATCCGCATCGTTCCAGGATTTTGGATCCCAGGAGCAAGGCTTGAGGCTACGGAAGCCCATCAGCATCGATCCATTGTGACAGCAGATCCAGCCTGACTTTTCGATCCGCTTTACGATCGCCCCTCGGTTGGTAAACGGCGCATACAATTTGTAGTAGGGATAGTCCGCGGGAACATTGTAGATTCCAACCATCGTCCCGCGGTGTTGCAGAATTTGGCTGTAGGGGTTTTCGCCATAGCCAAGGGGATTGGCAACATTTTCGGCCAGTGCGTAGGGTCTTCTGGGGTTTTCCATGCATACCGCAAAGGTGGCTGATGGCTTTTCGGAACTCCATTTGAGCATGTTGCGCCGCGACTCTTTGTAGAGCGCAGCGGTTGGGGCTTTGGGAAGGTCCCATTGGCTGCATAGGCCATACGAATGCGAATGGTAGGTCGAACGGCGGACGTGCATATCTTTCAGGGCGACAATCGATCCTTGGTAGAGCGATGGGGTGTCGCGTTGGTTTGCCAGCGCTAGGATCAGTTCAGGCACATGGTAGTTGCCTGGGGTTGCCATCCAAAACGAATGGCTCCAGCCGATCCCTGCAGTGGAGATAGATCGGGGTGCCCCGAACCAAACCCAGGCGGCGGTGGCTGTAGCCCCCATATTTTCAAGACCGGTATCGGTCGATTCCCAATTTTTTGCGCGGGCCGCAGTACCGATGTTGAGACCCTGATTCCATGAGCAAGCGATATCGAGCATCATCGCATCCAGGGTGAGTTCCGCGCGGTTTCGGAGCTCTGCATCGCGCGCGAACTCAGCGAGCATTCGCACCGCCGACAGGTTCACCGCGGTATAGATGGGGCATCCATATTCGGAGCAATTCTTTCGACAAATCTCGTCGAAGTAACCGAGGAGTCTGGAGCGGGTTGCCAGTTTGATTTCGGAAGCATTGAGCCCTTCTGCGTCGATCAAATCCGGCCACTCTTGAGCCGCGAGGAAGCCCGAACCATCCTGCATCAAACGATAGTTCATCGCTCCATAGCCGGTCCAGACTTTGTGCTTCCAAAAGGAAACGTAACGCTTGATTTTGATGGCGGTAGCGTTGGGTATTATTTCTTTACCCAAGAAATACGTGTGGAGGAGAGAAGCCTTGTCAAAGGGATCGAGAGCGGTTTTTTCCGAGGAATCGGGTCCATAGGTTTTGCCGTTTCCTTTTTGCGCAAGCTCTATTCGCGAGTCGACCGCGGCGTCAAGCTTGCTCAACGCGTAATCGACATCGACGTTGAGGACCAATCGAGCAGCGTATGCAGCGGCTGAAATTTTGGGGTCGTTTTCCTCTCGGATCGACGGGCGATGGGCCGCAACGAATTCGATCAACGCCTGGCGGCGATCGGCGATCGTATGTCCATCCAATCGGCTGGGAACCGAATCGGACGCTTCGACACGCCCCACAACGGCGATCAGCAGGAGGAACAGGGTCCGGAAGGGCACCTGAAAAAGGCTAACAGTTGGAGTTTCCATCCCCAAAATATAATCACTTTTTAGAGAGCTAACGCGAAATCTGAGAGGGGAGTTGCTTTTCTCGCTGACGGGCAACGAGCGTGCCAGTCGCATCGCCTGCAACGTTTCCTGCCGCTTTCAGAATGGGAGTGAAATAAAATGGCAAGTAGGCGAAGCCGGGAATGAGCGAAGTGGCTTGTCCAACCGTATCCCCGCCCAATTTCCCATAAGCCTGCGGCAGCAACTCCTTTTCCAGCGGCCAATCCCCTTTGACGCGTGCATACGTCAGCACATCGCTTGCAACCGAACTGTCGCGGACCAGCGGGACAATCGGCAACCAGTTGGCGGCAATGTACGTTCCTGGATACTTTTGGTTGTAGAGTTTCTTGACGTATCCAGCGTGCAAAACGGAGTTGGCGGGCGAGGTCGAATTGACCGAGAGGGTATTGGTAAACCCGTTGAACGAATCCATGTGGAATGCACGGCCAGGAAAGAGGCAATAGCCGACATGGTATAACGTCCCGCCTGTGTACTTCCAAAAGGGTGCGATTCGTGTGTTATTACGAAGTCGATTCCATTGCTCGCGCGGATTGTACTCACGCACGTCGACGTAGACTCCTTGGAGTCCATTGTCATCTAGATAATCCGTCGCGGACTGAACGGTCTGCAATCGCAGCGATTCGGGATTGGACTCGGATTGGGCGGGTGGGAACCAAGATTGAAAGGCCTTGCGAGGATACTGAACGGTCCGCTCGATGGAATCGATGCGAGGATGATCGCCACCGACCGTGATCAAGTTGGGTGTGCGAGGCAGTTTGGCAAACAGGTTGGGGTCGGCGATGCCAAATCGATAACTCTTTTGAATGCAGCCAGAGAAAATCGCTATCCATCCGAGGCAAGCCATTGCCGCAATTCGTCCTATTGCCGCAATGCGTGGATGTGAGCCGAAGTCCATTCCGAGGGTTTCTTGTTTTAGATTGAGAACGATTTTCTGAGAGGAGTAGGATCGTCTCGTTTGGGCAATCGAATTTCGACGGTGCAGCCTGCGTGTGGTTTGCTTTCCATCCAGACCAGTCCTTGGTGAGCATCCACGGTTCGCCGAACTTTTGCAAGAGAGATTCCGAGCCCTCGCCCGTGTTCACGGCCGCTGAAATAGAGATCCCAAGCTCGTTCGACAGCATCCTGAGACATCCCCGGTCCGGTATCGCGGACAGCGATTCGAATGCGTGGTGTCAATTTTTGCTGGCCATCCAGCATTGGCGGGAGCGGACCGAAGTCGGGATGCGATGGATCGAGTTCCTCGCAAACCACTTCGATGCGATCGTTCGGACGACAGACTTGAAAAGCGTTATGAAGCAAACAGCCGATCGCTTCGACCATCGCCGATGGGTCTATAGCGCAGTGCAATGTTTTGGAGCAACCTTTTAAGTTGCATTGCACCTGCGAATGGGTCCATTGTTTTTCTTGGATTTCGATCGCCTTCCGAACGATCCCGATCACATCTTCCACTCGGGTTTGAATCGGGTTCGGCTGAACGACACGCATCATCTCAGAGAGCATTTCATGAGCACGCATCGATTGGTCGACGATGGTTGCGAGCGAGCGTCGATCCGAATCGGAAGATGCATTGGCAATCAGTTGCTGGGCTCTGGCGGCGATATTTGCAAGGGGATTGTTGATCTCGTGCGTCAGTCCATACGCGAATTGGTAAATGGCCCGTTGGCTGACCTGTTCGACAGCATCTTCGAATCGGCCGCGTTGGCAGTGCGCCGAAAGGACCAGATGGATTGCATGAACTAAAGTACTTTTTGCATGTTCGTCGCATTCCGCGTTCGCGCGCTCGCGCACGGCCAATGCCCCATGATTTAGAACATTGAGCAGCGATTTCAGACGTTCGACTGCGGTTGTTCCATCCAACGGGAGGCCGGCCATTTCCTCCAACGCATCGAGAATTCCTTGAAGGTCGTGTTCCAGGGGATCGTTTGGTTCAATACGGGTGGCGAAGGATCTTCCGTGCAACGCGATTGCCATTGCTTTGCACGAAAAATCCGTAGCGATCTTGGGGGTCACGAATTTCGCGAGATGGGTTTGAGGTCGGCGACGGCTTTCTGGATTCGATCCGATAGAAAAAGCGCTTTGAGCCAATTCGCGTGATTCCTCCGAGCATTCCTCGACCGGATCATCGATCGTGTCGGCGGGAGCGATGGTGAGCACCGTTTTTTTGGGTGCTCGCGAAATCCGTTTTGCGCCGAGGCTATTCGAGTCGATATTCTTTGGTGGATTGTTCACGGTGTTCAGTCTGAAATGGGGTTCGTTCTGAATTCGGATTCGGCAAAACGTTCCGCGTTGGATGCTCTTGGCTGGCCATGGGCTGGCAAACAGTTTAGCGGTTGTTGAAAAGGGCCGACAGACCACCGAAACGAACATAGCCATCTCCCGGGGGATGGCTATGAATCTTCAAATCCAATACGTTTCGGACTAAATGGCGACGGGGCGATCGATTTCCAGCAAATCGCACGCGCGGTCCAGAAGCCGGTCGGTGGTAAAGGGCTTCTGCATAAAATCGTTGGCACCGGCGGCTCGCAGGTCGGCAACTTTATCCTGTTCGACCATTCCGGAGATACACAGGATCTTGACAGAGTCCATCGTACGGTCGCCGCGAACACGCTGGCAAACTTCCTTTCCGTTGATGTCTGGCAACATGACGTCCAGAATGACGATATCGGGTCGGAATTCTTTGACTTGCATCCCAGCGTCGAAACCGTTGTTGGCGGTACGGATGTCAAAACGACCGTCCCGTTCGAAGGTATCGTACATGAGATCCACTAGATCTTGATCGTCATCGACGATCAATAATTTTTTCTTTCCGCTTTCGAGGGCATCGGTTGGGATGCCGTTGTCTTTCATAAAGACAAAAAGCAGATCGCGGGGAATACGACGGAAACGGCTACCTGGAACGCGAAATCCTTTCAGCGAACCATTATCGAAACATCGAATAATCGTTTGTTGGCTAACCTTACAAATCTTGGCAGCCTCGCCGGTCGTAAAAACAGTTTTTGTGCTCGACATTGGGGGAATCATCCTTCCTGAATGTTCGTTGCAATGTTGACGACGGGTCGCCAAACTCGCACGCTCGGTCTATTCTGTGACAGTAACCACGTCTGCCGACTTTACCGAACTTGCCGTGGTCGAAGCGGAGGATATCGAAGTGGGGTTGGCTGGGTCAAGATGGATTTCAAGACAAGTAAATCACAAGGATCAAGCAATCTGCGCAGTTCGGGTTTCGAACAGTGACTGGCAGGGGGCAGGCAAGCTGGGATTTGAGCGGACCATTACCTGCTCGAGCGTGTAGACACCATCCATTCAAAGGAAAACAGGGACATGTCGGATAAAGAATTTTGCCGTTGGGGAATCCTTTCGACCGCGGCGATCGCCCGAAAGAATTGGCGAGCGATTGCGCAATCGAAAAAGGGGACGTTGGTCGCCGTTGCGAGCCGACGGCTGGATGCAGCGCAGGCCTTTGTCCGAGAATGCAATGCGCACACTGCTCAACGTCAGCTTCCCGATGCGGTCGAAGGCTACGAGGCGTTGCTAAAGCGAAAGGACATTGATGCCGTCTATATTCCTCTCCCCACGGGTCTGCGCAAGGAATGGATCCTGCGCGCGGCTGAGCATGGAAAGCACATTCTGGCAGAAAAGCCTGCCGCCTTATCCGCCGCGGATCTAGAAGAGATCTTGGCGGCTTGCAACCAGAACCATGTTCAATTCATGGATGGGGTCATGTTCATGCACAGCGCGCGCTTGCCGCTTCTCCGAAAGTGTTTGGACGATGAAGAATCGATTGGGACCTTGCGAAGGATCGCATGCAGTTTTTCTTTTTTGGGGGACTCCCAATTTTCGCAAAAGAATATCCGAGTCGATAGTCAACTGGAGCCATTCGGTTGCCTGGGCGATCTAGGCTGGTATTGCATTCGATTCTTGCTGTGGGCCAATCGTTGGCAAGCACCGACGCTTCTATCCAGCAAATGCATTGCAAGCGTCCGCGGAGAAAATAGCCAAGCAGACGTTCCAGCGGAATTCTCGGCCGAGTTGCAGTTTCCAAACGGCAGCACCGGTGCATTCTATTGTTCCTTTGTGACGGGAAATCAACAATGGGCCCATTTGAGCGGGACCAAAGGCAATGCATTCCTGGCCGACTTCGTGTTGCCTCATTTTGGAAGTGAAGTCTCGTTTCAAATCGAGAAGCCGACGTTCAACATCAGCGGCTGCGACTTTCACATGCAGGAGCATACGCAAAGAATATGCGTACAAGAGTACGCCAGCGGTCATTCCCCCGCTCAGGAAATCAACATGATCGAAGCCTTTAACAGTATCGTGCTCTCCAAGGCGATCAATCCCTTTTGGAGCGACATCGCATTGGCGACACAACGCGTGATGGATCAACTGTTCGCTGCCGCCAAAGCGTCGAAGGTTACTGGTCAGTAACAGGGCGGCCCGATTCAAGCAGCCGATGACTGTGCGGCTCCAAGTGGGGCACATCAAGATGCTTGACCAAGCTGAATTGAGTCATTCTCAATGGCATTCGAATCGCACCATGCAAGATGCGAAAGCCTGAGTAGATGGCATTCCTCGTCAATTGGCCGAGGAGCATTGATGGCAGTGCGCGCGTTCTATGAATATCCTCAACCCCATGCGGCCAGTCTTTGATACGTTCAATCAACATCTCTTGCCATTGCCCGGTATGCGGACGCAACGATAGCTTTTTTAACCATTCTGGCGGAATGGCTTTCCGACCCAAGCTGATGCCTGACAGCCCTCCAGCGACGGCGGCTGCGTTGGAGCAGCAACCGCCTAAAAGGATGGTTCGTTCCACCGCATTGCGGTAGCGGTTGGAGTGCCTCAACCATGCGTAAATCCCAATCGTCGCGGAGGCGAAAAGGCTATTGGGTAGGCCGTCCTTCCATCCAAACCCTTTAGCGACTTTGGAGAGTGTTTGTTTTTTTGCCAACGCGTCTTGCAATTGCAGCAAGGCCGCGTTGAGGGTCGGTTCCTCGGTGACATCGATCAGACGCTTGAGCACAGCTTCGGGATCAAATTCTTCGTGATCTGTCATCTGCGCTAGCTGAGCCGCGTAACCCACTAGCGTGCTCACATGGAGGGCTCTCGGATCTGCATGCGAAATTCCCGCGCTCAGTTGGAACCAAGTGGTTGCAGAATCTGCCACCCCTTGCAATACAACACTCATGGCCATCGAACGCATGAGCGGGTCGTCCGCCAGCCCAATGGTGATCGAGGTGTCTTTCCGCAAAGGGCTGTTTCGCGATCGCATACGTTTCAAATGAGTGTATGCATGACGAAACATAAACGCACGTTGGTACCAAGCGATACGTTTCTTTACGTTGGCTGCAAAAATCTTGGGATCGGTTTTCGATTGCAACAACGCTTGAAAGGACATCAATAAAGAATGTGTCCGATGACTGGTGACTCCAACGCCCGGCTGGAACTGATAGCCCAGCGGGTTGCGCCCAAACATTTTTAGAGCGACCCGAGGATGGAGTTCATTGCGACTCAGCGATAAGGCTTCAGCGACCGCGCACCCGATCAACAACCCTTCTGTCGCTCGTTCGCGCCGATGGGTCGGCACCGCTCTATTCCAGGGTAGAGGCGAGGACCGGCTGGGCCTTGGTATCGAGTGCTTGGGGTCTAGTTGTTCATGCCCCAATCTCAGTGCAGGCTGAGTCACGATCTTTTCTTTCTTGCCCTCCCGTGATGCTTGATGAGGTCCGGTCATTCCCGTCGAAGCTTCAAACGCATTCGCATGGGAATCGCTTTTAGATCGATCGGGGATGTGTTTTTGACGTTTCGGGCGCAACATCAGTTTCCTAGTTAGTGCATTTAGGGGGTCAAAAGTTGAATTTGCAAAACATGCAAAACCATTGGTCAGGATAAAAGGAATGGCCACCGTAGTTGAGGATTTTTTTTCAGCCTCAGCCAATCAACTCGTCTCTCGTTGCGTTATTGAGTACAATCGGCGGAATCGTCAACATAACCCCATCGCCTTGGTTGAAAAGTGAATGGTCTGATTATGATTCACCGCAGAAGTTTTGTACATCGCTTGGCTTATTTTTGTGTAGGCAGCTTGTGGCTAACCCGTTCGTCGCTCGCCGACGATCTGGCCCTCACCGCTTCTCAAACCCGCGGGCCTTTTTACCCTATCCCACCGATCGATAAACAAGAGTTTTTCGATGTGGACCTCACTCGCAAGAATGATACCTCTCCCGTCGCGGACGGAGAAGCGATTGCGATCCGAGGCACAGTGGTCGATATTTCAGGCCAACCGTTAGAGAATGTGATTGTAGAGGTATGGCAAGCGTGCAAAACAGGTCGATACAATCATCCCAACGACAAAAACGACAGTCCGCTTGATCCTCATTTTCAATATTGGGGGCGGATGCAAACGGGGGGTGACGGATCGTACGCCTTTAAAACGATCGAACCAGGCAAATATCCGGGCAGAACGCCGCATATCCATTTCCGAGTGGTTGCTCCCAAACGCGAAGCTCTCGAAACGCAGCTCTATTTCGCGACCAACGAAGCTTCGAACATCAAGGACGGCGTATACAACAGTGTCCCAGCAAAACAGCGAAAAGCAGTTACCACGGCTTTTGAGAGTCTAGCGGCAAACCCGAAGGACAAGTCCAGTCCGAAGCTGCCAACCGGGAATTTCCAAATAGTTCTTGGGCCCAAAAACGACTCGAAATCCACTCCTGGTATGTGAGGACACTTGGGTCCCTGGTCGTTCATTCCCTCGGAGTTGTTGTTATGCACCGCATCCTTTTTGTTGCCGTTGTTTTTATTGCGTTGATGGCAACAGCGGACAAACGGACCTGGGCTCAAAAAGGGAACAACTCCAAGCAAGATGAGCGCAATGAGAATGAGCGGGTGGCAAAGGCCAATCGAGCGGTGGCAGACGCCAAAAAGGATCTCGCCTCGGTCAATCAAGAGTTAAAGTCCGAAACGGCTTCGCAGGTCAAAGCCAACCTAACACTCCAGCAGCTCAAAAAAAAGCTGCGGGAGTCTCGCGAGAATGCGGAAGAACGACTCGGGGCAAAAGTTGGAATCCCGGATGCGTTATCAAAAGTACGTCAAGCAGGCGCGGCACTGGAACAAATCGCTGACAAAGTTCGCGATCAAGTGCACACAAGCCCCCAGTGGATCCAAGCGGAACAACTCTCCGAAGAAGCAAAGAAAAAGAAAGCCGCACTCAACGACGACGTTGAACTTGCGGTAGACGAAATCGAAGCGTTTCTGGCGGAACTATCCAAACAAATTCGAAGACCTCTCGACATCGAGGACGAAGCGATTGCGAAAGATAAAGGTGCGATCGAAGCGACCAAGGCTCTTGCTGAACAACAGAAGAGACTCGATGACAAGCGACGGCTGCTCCCCAAAGGAGAAGTCGATCGCGATCCAAGCGTCGTTCAAGTCTTGAATGAAATCGAGCGTCAAGAAAAGAATATCGCATCGATCGAGTCGAAAGTAAGAAAAGTGAAAATGGAGGCGATCAAGATACAAAAGCGATATGCGGATGCCGTTCTGAGTTTGCAACGAGCCAAAGCGGCCGACGCAGCGGATCCCAATCGCACGAGAAAAAACAACGGAAAGCCAAATTAAGGGCTCATTCGAAAATGGGGGTTGTCAAAGAATATCCGCCATGCCTTGCGATGGTGGCGGCATTCAGTAAGCATGAGTCGGCCCTCGATTGGTTATGGCAAAAAGTCACTTCGCAACTCTCTCCCATCGCATTGCTCAGCCCTCGCTATGCATTTACGGAATCCAAGTACTACCGTTCCACCATGGGGGATGGGCTAACGAAGCAGATCGCGATGCTTTCCAATTGGTACGACCCTGCTGAACTAGCCACACATAAACTGCTTTTGCACGGTTGGGAAAGCGAGCTTGGGGAACGCATCGATTCGGATGTGGAACGCCCGTTGAATATCGACCCAGGATATATGTCGATGACCAAACTGGTGCTCGCATCGACCAAGAATCGAGAACATCGGCTCTATCTACGAGATGGAATCTACGCCGAGGTAACCCTTGCTTTTCGCGACCAACAATGGGTACCCATGCCATGGACCTACCCCGACTACCAACGCGAGGACTTTCGAGTATTCTTTCATGAGTGTCGCAAGCATCTCGCCAAACAGGTGGCCGCATTGCTGCGAAGCCGCAACGCAGCACCTGCAGGGAACTCTCATTCTGAATAATTCACACCTTTCCATTTGGATGCAGTTCGCTGGAATGCTATTGGTAACAGCGTTGCCTGCGTTCTTGGTATCGCTCGTTGCGGTAGGCATTGTGAAACGCTACGCGAGCGCGTTGGGATTGCTCGACAAACCCAATGCGAGAAAGGTGCACAGCATACCGATACCACTGGGAGGCGGTGTTGGGATCTGGATGGGAGTGACCGCAACCTTTTTCATCGGCACGGTAGGGTTGTTTGCGGTGAATTCGAACCCATCGTTGGCTTCTGATTGGTTGCCCGAACGACTGAGAGAGCATGTGCCTGGATTGCTTTCCAAGGCAAGCCAAATCTGGGTGCTGATCGGAGGTGGAACTATCCTGACGATTCTAGGGTTGTTGGACGATCGATTCGCGCTGCCGTGGCAGTTGCGTTTGGGTGTAGAGTTCCTGGTTGCAGGATCGGTGGTGTATTGGCAAAACCTCCAGTTGACGGCCTTCATCGGGCTGCCCTGGTTAACATCGCTATTGAGTGTGATTTGGATCGTCATGCTCATCAATTCCTTTAACATGCTCGACAACATGGATGCGCTCAGCGCTGGTGTCGCCGCCATCATCGCGTCGATGTTGGCATTGATGCTCCTGATTGCCCCTCCCTCTTCGCAAGGCCCGATTGCGAACGGGCAACCGCAGTTGTTTGTAGCTGCCATGCTTTTGGTTTTGGTCGGAGCATTGCTCGGATTCCTCAAACACAATTGGCCGCCAGCGACGATTTTTATGGGAGATGCGGGCAGCTACTTTGTAGGCTATTGGATCGCCATTGCCTCGCTGCTATCGACTTATACAGGTGCCAAGGGAGACACCCCGCATGCGGTGCTTGCGCCGCTTTGCGTATTGGCAATCCCTTTGTATGACATGGCGAGCGTCATTTGGATTCGGGTCCGAGAGGGACGCAGTCCGTTTCAAGCGGACAAGCGGCATTTTTCACATCGGCTGGTCGAGTTGGGCATGACGAAGAAGCAAGCCGTAGTCACGATTTATCTCGCGACGGTAACGTGCTCATTGGGTGCATTGCTTTTACCACGGACGGACCTTTGGGGAGCCGCGATCGTGGTGTCTATCGTCCTTTGCATGCTCGCATTGGTGGGTGTCTTAGAGAGCTTGACAGGTTCGCATGAACAGTAACGTCGGTGCGGTAGACGACAGCAGCAGGTCATGGGTATACCGACTGCCTGGATTATTTGCTTGCTTCCTATTGGCGATCTGTTTGATTACGTCGCAATGGAACCCTTGCGACGCAACCAGCGTTTCGATGGGGAGTTCGCTGACGTTTATTCTGCTGGCGATGGGCATCGGAGTGCTTGTTGCCATGGATTCGGTTTTGACGAAGTCGCATCAGGAACCTGGTAGGCAATTCCATTGGTTGGTTGTCACCTTGGTTCTTTTCGGGCTATGGCTTTGGGTATGCACCACGAGAGTGCCCGGCCGAGGGAATGCGCGTTTTGCGATCAACGGATGTTGGCAATGGATCGCGCAATGGATCCTCACGCTGTCGATTGCCAAGCTGTGTTGGCGATACGCCATGGGTCCTGCGTTGAGCCTATTGATGTTGGGCAGCGTCGCGGGAACGATTGCGATGGCCAGCCATCAATACTTCTTTAGCATGCCCGCACTTCGCAAAATGTTCGCATCGGATCCCGATGCCTTTTTTGAGAAAATGGGATCGGTTGCGGGTTCGTCCGACGCGATGCAATTGGCTAACCGACTCGGGAGCTTGGAACCGACCGGGCCATTTGCGTTGACAAATTCGCTTGCGGGTTTGATGGCCACTTGGCTGGTCTTCGCAGCGGTGAAGCTTGTAGGATCCGCGCGGCTGGCCGATCCGTTGCGAGCGCGCCGGGGCAACGATTCGGGATGGGGGTCGCACCTTCTCAGCGGCGGGTTGCTCGTAGCCATGTTTGTGACATTGCTTTTAACAAAAAGCAGATCGGCTTGGCTAGCAGCTCTGGTTTGCCTGGCTGCGGCGAGTTTATTGCATCCTGCGATACGAAGCGGCGGTTGGGCGATCGTCAGTCGCTTTCGAAAGATGTTCATCGCGGTCGCCATCGGTGTCGTGTGCGCGCTGGGATGGGTGGTGGTGCGAGATCCGATGATCCTAGCGGAAGCGGGCAAATCCGTTGCGTATCGGTTCGACTATTGGCGAGGTGCGGTGACGCTCATCCAGGCAGAGCCATGGATGGGATACGGTGTTGCGAACTTTCAACAGAATTACAATCGCATCAAATCGGTGACGGCATCCGAGTCGCCGGCCGATCCGCATAATTTTGTGTTGGAAACGGCGGTGGCCGGCGGTTGGCCCTTGCTGTTGCTCTTGACTGCAATTCTTGCAATCTTTTTTTTGAAAACGCTTGAGGTCGCGAAAGGTTCTTCGGTCCCCGAGGGCCTGCAGGGATCGGGCTTTGAAAACCATCGCAACGTCCATTGGTCGATTCTGGGAGGAGCGTTGGCGAGTGGAATGGCCATCCTCTTTTTTGAAACGCTTGTGAGCGATCCGGATACGATTGTGTCCAGCGTCCTTTACGTTGGAGTTTCCATGGTCGTGGGGCTTTTGTTGATTCGATGCGACGGGCTGGCAAACGATCGGTACGTCAGCGCGACATGCCTGATATCGGCGGGTGTGCTCTTGGTGCATTTGGTTGCATCGGGCGGATGGATGCAACCGGGTGTCATGAACAGTTTATGTGTGTTGGTTGGGATAGCGTTTGGGAGCACCAGCGGTGAATCAAAAAGCGGTGAACCAAGCAACGCAGCGGTGCCGCGATTTGGGAGCGCTCGCCATTTCAAAACGGTTTCGATTGTTTATTTGTTGTTTGTGTCGGTAGCGGCGGTTGGTTTCTTGCGGACGATGGGGATTCCTTTGTTGGCCGCATCGGGAGCCAAGAGTTTGATCGCCAATGGTGCGAACGCGGTTCAAGACCCAAACGATTGGCTTGCGATCCTCGAACTCGACGCGATGGACCCGGACTTGCCCTCGATGGCTGCCAACCGTTTGATGGAACTGCTGGGGAATCGAAATTTATCGGAAGCGGCTAGACAAAAATACACTTCGGTTTTTGATGCCTGTTGTGAAGCTTATTTGAAGCGGGATCCGAACCAATGGGTGCCGTATGCCGAATGCGGACGTTGGAACGCGGTACTGGGCGAAAACGAAGAGTCTTTATTGGCGGGGGGGGCCGAGGAATCTCGCAAAGAGCGTGCGTATCGTTATTTCGCAAAGTCGGCCGCGTTGTACCCGAATTCGGTACAAACCCAGTTGCAGGCGGCGGTGGTAGCGGTTTGGTGTGGAAAAACCGAGGAAGCGATCCGGCACGCGAACAAAGCGGAGGAGATCGATCGCGAGACGCCGCATGCGGATCGCAAACTGGCCGCCGCAGTCGTTTTTTTTCCTAAAAAGCTGGAATTGAGCATGGGTCCCCTTGGGGAGCAAGCGAAAGTAGGGGAACCAGGCTATGCAAAAGGCGAACCTACCTTGCAATGGTTGCGTAACACAGTCCGATAGCGCTGGCAGATTCAGCGCTGCCTGTTAGGATAAAGTCCTGACTCCGTCCGTTGTCGTTTGACTGTTGTCGTTTGACTGTTGTCTTTTGACTGTTGTCTTCTAAATTTTGACCTTTGACGCCGGTTGCCGGCCCTTTTGAGTTTCGAGATGCGAACTTTATTGCTTATCGTGGCATGCGTTGGAATTGGCTACGGAATTGCCTATACCGAGTTTCAGAAAAGGACGGTAGGGGTCAAAAACGTGATGGGTGCAGAAGAGGACATGGCGGCGGCCATCGAAAAGGCTTCGGATAAGTCCACCCAGTCCAAACCGGGAAGAATCGAGGTGGTCGGCGGGACCGAACTGGATTTCGGCACGATGCGACTTGGGACCGAAAGGTCGCACAAATTCGTGTTCCGCAACGTGGGGGATGCTCCTGTTCAACTTGAGTACAAAACGGCATCGTGCAAATGCACGGTCGGCAAGCTGGATCTCAAGATGCTTCAACCCGGCGAGGAAACCTTTGTCGAATTGAAATGGTTGGCCGAAGGGGTATTGTCGGATTTCGCCCAGACCGCGACCATTGCGACCAGCGCTGCCGATCAGGAAGAAATCAAACTAACGATTAAGGGAAAGATTGGCCAAGCGCACGTGTTTGATCCTGGATTGGCCGATTTTCGAACCATCTTGTCCGGTGATGAAAATGAGTTCCAGGGGAGGCTCTTTAGCTTTGAGGAGTCGCCGTTGGACATCGCGTCGACCCGTTGGTCCGACCTCACACTCAACACCAAGATTTCTTGCAAAACCGAGACGCCCCGAAAACTTGAAAAAGGGGAAGTGCCCGAATTTGCCGAAGCCCGCTACTGCATGGATTTTACCATTTATGTAAAGAAGGGGATGCCTGCCGGCCCCTTCACCGGCAACATGATTTTTATGAAGAAGGCGACCGATCCGGAAAAGCCCGAAGAGACTCTTAACCTGCCGGTCCAAGGCAGATCGGTTTCACCTATCCGAGTGATTGCTAGCCCGGACTACAACGAAGAGAAGAATGTCTTCGACCTCGGAACCGCCAAAGCCGAAGTCGGTTTGAAAAAGAGCTTTTTGTTGGCGGTCAAAAAAGAGGATGCAGCGGACATACAGCTATCGCTGGGCAAGGTAAGTCCAGAGAAAGCAGAGAAGGTAGTTAAAGTAACGATTACTGAAGCCAAAGTATCCGCAAAACAAAAGATATTCTCAGTCTCTTTGGAGATTCCGCCAGGCGCTCCCCCCACAGAGTTCCTCGGCGCATTTAGCAAGGATTTCGGGAAAATAGTTTTGGAAACCAATATGGAAAGCGCGCCTCAGTTTCCGATGTACTTCAAGTTCCGTACAACGGAATAATGCAAACAAACGGACTGCTTGATGGGATGGAGACTAGTGACCGTGTTAGAGCATCGTGACGTTTCAAAAAACCGACGTGCCTTTAAGGGATTGCTAGCTCTAAGCCTCGGAGTGGGCTTATCGGTGGTGCTGCCTAACCTCCAAGGCCAGCCTCCTAGAGGGGTTACGCCAAAGGATGGCGAAGGTGCAGGAAAGGTGCAAATCCGATTTCCTTCTGCGGGCGATCCGAAACGCCCGGCCTCGAACGCGAAACAAAGCGATGTGCCTGCCGGAGGCAAGCTGGCCGCAGATATTTCCCGAAGCAATGTTGGTCAAGCCCCAACTCCGCCGATTACCGTCGCGACCAATGAGGAAAAGAATCAGAAAATTGCGGAGGACTGGGAAGAGCCACTTTTTGTTTTCGTGGTCACAGGCAACCAAACAGGCTACATGGAGCCATGCGGTTGCACGGGTTTGGAGAATCAGAAAGGTGGCCTCAGTCGACGCGATACTTTTTTGACTTCGATTCGCAATCGAGGTTGGGAAGTCCTTCCCATCGATGCGGGAGGTCAAGTATTTAAAGTCGCCAAGGATTCAGCGCCCGACCCGCGTCGCGGTAGTCAAGCGGACATCAAATTTCGATGGTCCTCCAACGCGTTCGGATTGCTGGACTACAAAGCCGTGGCTTTTGGTGAAGATGATCTTTTGTTGTCCGATATGGCGTTGATCAATGCGATGCTGGACAAGCCTGGGATGTATGTTTCTGCCAACGTGGAAATTTTGCGAGATAGCGATGTTCCGTTCAAGACACTGATGGTGAAGGGAAAAAAGATCGGCATCACTTCGGTCATCGGAGATGAGAATGCAAAGTTGGTCGACAACGAGCAGGTAACCATCTCAAAAGCCATCCCGTCCCTTGAGCGTGTTACGGCCAAGTTGCGAAAAGAAAAATGCGACTTCATGGTGCTCATTTCGCATGCGTCGCTCGAAGAGACCCGTGTGATTGCCAAGGCGGTTCCTGAGTTCTCGTTGGTGCTGACCTCGGGTGGATACGGTGAGCCTACGTTTCAGCCGGAAAAAATCTCTGGAACACCTAGCCTCATGGTTCAGGCTGGGACCAAGGGGATGTATGCAGGTTTAGTGGGTGTATTCAACAATCCCAAGCAACCGATCCGATACCAACGTGTCGCTCTGAGTTCGCAGTTCGAAGACTCCTCGCGTGTCGCCGAACTGTTTGGTAAGTATCAGGACGAACTCAAAGCCGTCACCATAAACGGATTGGGAAAGCGACCGATGACGCACCAGTCCACTCGCGAGTTTGTCGGCTCGGAGAAGTGCGGTGAGTGCCATACCACTGCTTATGAAATCTGGAAGAGCACTCCGCATGCGCATGCGACAGACTCGATTGTGAGTCCACCGCAACGTTCGATGCCAAGGCATTTTGATCCGGAATGCTTGGCTTGCCACGTCACAGGTTGGAACCCGCTGAGCTTCGCTCCCTATCGAACCGGCTACGAGTCGCTCGAGAAAACACCTCACATGGTTGCCAACGGATGCGAAAATTGCCATGGTCCAGGATCGAAACACGTCGAACTCGAACTCGGTGAGGGGGAAGGGAACTCGGATCTCATCAAGAAATTGCGAGAAGAAATGAAGTTGCCACTGGACCGCGCCAGCGACAAGTGCGTAACCTGTCACGATCTCGACAATAGTCCCGAATTTAAGTTCGAGACGCATTGGGACAAAGTCAAGCACTATGGCAAAGATTAGAGGTTCGTCGCGTTGCTCCATCGCCTGAGACGCGGGGCGGTGAGTTCGATGGATTCCGTTCTATTTGGTTCTGTTTC
>JANODW010000810.1:0-6323 GCA_031412875.1 Pirellula sp.
GTCGGACGAGCGGGTAGCCGGTGTAGTTGTGCGTCAGTGCAAAAACCGACTTGGACCGATCGACGATTTTCGCCAACTCCTCTGCTTGTGCTAAATCGAACGTCATGGGTTTGTCGCAAACCACGTGGAATCCAGCCTCGAGAGCCGCCTTGGCAACTTCGAAGTGCGTGTGGTTGGGTGTGGTCACCGAAACGAAGTCAATTCGTTCCCCTACAGGCTTCTTGGCCTCGGTTTCAAACATCGCTTGATACGAGGGATAAGCGCGTTCTTGCGTTACATCGTAGTCAGGGGCCGAAGCTTTCGAACGTTCGGCGTTGCTGCTGAATGCGCCAGCGACTAAGGTCGCACGGTTATCCAAACAAGCGGCGATCGAGTGCACGCGTCCGATGAAAGAACCCTGTCCACCTCCAACGATACCCATCTTAAGTTTGCGATTCATCGGTCCGTTGGTCATGTTGGTTCTCCAATAGTCAAAGAAGGAAGTCAGAAAGGAAAGGTTGCAAAAATTTCTGCAGCTATGTTTTACCAAAGTTGTCCGAGTTTTGAAGCTACCTTGGATCGATGCAGATAGGAAGCATTCTGCTAATTCGAATAAATGTTTTAAACCCTGATTGACACAGCGACAAATCGCGCAAACAATGCCGACATTGAAGGATCAAGTTCAAGCGGCAGGATGCCGCGTTTTTTCTTTCAGAGGGCGATCCACTCATTGCGCAACTCACCTCCTCTGGCGAACTCTCCTCGCGTTCAAATCATCAGCGTTAGGTCACTGCTGCTTTGCATCCTTAGTAGCATGCTTGTGGCTCCACATGCATTCAGCCAAAGCAGCGGAAAGAATCCGCTCGATGCCAGAAGGACGTACTCGTATCTTAAAAAGATCTGCGACCTTGGCAGCCGTGTGACAGGCACCAAGGGGATGGGAAAGCAGCAAGCGCTGTTGGAAGACCACTTCTCCAAACTCGGTCCAACGCTCCTTTGGCAGTCCTTTGAAATACGGAATCCGGAAACGGGCGAAAAGGTAACGGTCAAAAATTTGATTGTTCGGTGGAAGCCCGAACTTACCGAACGCGTTTTCTTGTGCACCCATTACGATACACGCCCATTCCCTGTCAACGACCCCAAGAATCCTCGCGGTTTGTTTATCGGTGCCAACGATGGAGCCAGCGGCACGGCTTTGTTGATGGAGCTTGGCAACGCATTGGAAAAGCTCGAAATGAACGTCGGCGTTGACTTTGTTTTCTTCGACGCCGAAGAACTGGTATACGAGGAGCCTCGCGACCCGTTTTTTGTGGGCTCTACGCATTTCGCTCAGGTTTACAACAGCGAGACCAGCACCCCGAGGTACCGTTGTGGCATCCTGATCGACATGATTGGCGATGCAGAGCTTCAGCTCTTTTATGAGCAAAACTCATATAAATTCGCGAGGCCGTTAGTGGAGGAGGTCTGGGCGATCGCAAAGGAATTGAACGTCAAGGAATTCCGGCCGATGATCGGTTACGAAATCAAAGACGACCATTTGCCGTTGAATACCATCGCAAAAATTCCTGTGATCGATCTGATTGATTTTGATTACACGCGGAGCACTGCCAAGGGGCGCAGTTTTTGGCATACGATGGCCGATACGCCCGACAAATGTTCGGGAGCATCGATGGTCAAAGTAGGTGTCGTTTTGCTGGAATGGATCAAGCGACTCAAGTAATCTACACTTATGCAATCCGGCACCTCCGACACAAATCCATTTGCCAACCATCAGGATGATCGCGCGATCGAGGTGGTTGGGTTGCACAAGGGATATGGTGGCGTTAGCGTCTTGGACGATTGCAATCTTTCTGTTCGACGCGGTGAGTTATTGGTTGTGCTGGGGAACAGCGGAAGCGGCAAGTCAACGCTCCTCAAGCTGATATCCGGTCTGGAGAAGCCATCGCGAGGTTCGATTCGAATTGGGCAACAGGATCAAGCGAGTGTTGCACCCCATCGCCGTGATGTTGCCGTGGTGTTTCAAAATGGAAACGGATACGCGCACTTGTCGGTGCATCGGAATTTAACGCTGAGTGTCCAGCGATCGCATTCCAATCAAGAGCTCACCTATTGGAGCGAGCGACTGAAGCTCGGTTCGCTCTTGCATCGAAGACTTGAGCAACTCTCTGGCGGAGAAGCCCAGCGGGTTGCGATCGCGCGAGCCATGATGTCGGGCAAATCGATCGTGCTGCTGGACGAGCCCCTGACGCATTTGAATCAATCGTTGCGGGAGGAGATAAAGGATTTGATCCTGATGGTCCATCGGGAAAGCGGAAAAACATTTGTATACGTGACCCATGACTCCGATGAAGCCTTTTACATGGCTAGCAGGATTGCCGTCCTTGCCAACGGTACGATCCAGCAAGTTGGAACGCCGAGGTCGATTTATTTGACCCCCGAGTCTCAAGAAGTGGGACTGCTGTTGGGGCAACCCACAATGGATATGCTCCGTTTGCCGAGCAATTGGTTCGGACTCGCAAGTGGCGAAGATGCGAATATGCTCGCATGTGGCGTTCGGTGCGATCGGTGGCAGGTCACCCGCATTGCGTTAGGGGGCGTCCATGAGCCCGTCAGTCCTGCGAGCGGGCTTACGAAGTCCGGCTCGAGTTTGGTTCTTTGCGGGGAGATTTCCGATTGCCGTTGGATGGGGAATCATTGGCTGCTGGATGTGCAGAGCAGTACGCGGGTTCGAATCCGTTGCGAAGCCCGCATCGCCGAGGGCTGGAACGAGTTGTTTTCGCAGGCGGAGCAAAATTCTCGGGCCTGCCAGCGAAACCCCACAAGCCAGCGGATTGGAATAGTCGAAGCGACGGTTCCGCTATCTTTGGTCCATACGTTTGGAGAGTCCCGGATCGGGGGCTCGTCAGGGTAGGAAGTCGTTCGGGACTGCGGTCCCGAACGAAGGTCCATCTATTCCTATGTCGGCGTCCGTCGGCGGCTTACCGATCAGTAGCCGTATCCGCGAAAATCGCTCCAGTAACCGGGGCTGGAATAGATGCGTCGAGTACGAACCGGAACCACCGCATTGAAGAAGGGGTCGGTACTGACATTGGGTCGTGCATAGTTGTATCCGATCCAGTCATAGTGACGCAGGAGGGCGTCGCGATGCAAGGAGTCAGCACGAGCGCGTGCGATTAAAAATTCTTGTCCCGCGGTCAATTCGGGCCAGGTGCGAGCAGGTGTCGCAGTGCCGCCCGCCAACGGTTCATCGTTACCGGCAAACGCCGAGGACGCTGTAATTGCGCCACTTAAGAAAAATGCAGCGAGGAATAGTCGCATAGGATGGTCCTTGATAATTTGGCAATACAAAACAATGGGCCGACCATCCATGGCCAATGCTCGAATCCGTTTCATTTGACGAGCATTCTCGAATGGTAGTATCGGTGGCGTGGGGCCTTAAAATGCAAAGGATTCGCTGAGTGCCTTACAATCCGTGAGATCGTCCTAGCTTTCGGGCCATGACGCGTTGGACGAAAGGGGATTTTCCGATAAACTCTGCCTTTTCGTTTCCCCAAGCAGTACTCACCCCCGTCGCTCCAATGCTCGATCGAAGATTTGTTTTAGAAAATGCGGAATTGGTCAAGGCGAATTGTGTCCACCGTGGCGCTCAGGCCGAGATCGATCGATTCGTCGAGCTGGAATTGCTTCGAAAGGCGAAACTGAGTCAAGCCGAGGAGCTCAACCGGCAGGCGAATGCGACCAGTGCCAAGATCGGTTCGGCAGCCGCATCGGACCGCGAGGCCATCAAAGAGCAAGGTCGAAAGCTGAGAGAACAGAAAGACGCCATCCAAACCGAACACGATGCGTTAGACAAAGAAATTGCGGTCATTCTTTCTCGCGTACCCAATATGACGCACCCATCGGCGCCGATTGGTGGGGACGATCAAGCCAATTTGGAAATTGCGAGAGGGAAGACTCCCATTCCAAAATTTGATTTTGAGCCAAAGGATCATTTGCAGCTTGGCAAGCAACACGACATGATCGATTTCGAAGCGGGAGCTCGTGTCGCGGGCGCCGGGTTCTATTTTTTAAAGAACGATGCAGTGCTGTTGGAGTTGGCCCTGCAGCAGTTTGCCGTCCATCTACTGATCAAGCATGGTTTTGTGCCCGTCTCCACGCCCGACGTTGCCAACACAGAAACACTGCATGGCATTGGATTCATTCCCCGAGGCCCCGAGACGCAGATTTACAGTATCGAGAACACCGACCTCAATCTGGTCGCAACGGCTGAGATTACATTGGGTGGGATGTATGCCGGCCAAGTGTTGGAGGCGGAAAGCCTGCCGCTCAAACTGGTAGGAATCAGCCATTGCTTCCGCACCGAAGCGGGTGCTGCAGGTCGCGCATCCAAGGGGCTTTATCGCGTCCATCAATTCACCAAGATCGAGATGTTCGCTTTCACTCTGCCCACTCAAAGCGATGCGGTTCATGAAGAACTGCGACAACTCGAATGCGATTTGTTCGATCTGCTTGAGATTCCCTTTCGCGTGGTCGACACTGCCACCGGTGACTTGGGTGGACCCGCGTATCGCAAATACGACTTAGAGGCGTGGATGCCCGGTCGTGGGAACGGCGGTGAGTGGGGCGAAGTCACCAGCACATCCAATTGCACCGACTACCAAGCGCGACGGCTCAATATCCGGTCCAAGACCAAGACGGAAAAGGGAACGAGTTTGGTACACACGCTCAATGGTACGGCCATTGCAATCAGCCGTGCACTCATCGCGGTCATGGAAAACCATCAACTTGCAGACGGCTCCATCCGCGTCCCTGCCGTCCTCAGGCCATGGATGGGCAAGGACCTGATCGGCAAACAAAACAGCTCACAACTTTAATAGAGCCTTGAACCTCACTTGGCCAGTTTTATTTCGTAGAACCAAAGATCGTCGTTCGGCACATCGAACTCAATCCGACGGAATTTGCCGCGTGAATCGGCAACGAAATGAATCGTGCCGCCGTTGAACCAAGCGAATTCGGATCTCCAGTGCAGCGTGAACGTGTCGTAATGCAGGTGTTTTAAGTCTGCGACTAAGGCTTCGTAGGGATGCAGATGCAAAACCAGCTTGTCACCCTCGACGGAAATCGTTCCGTCGCCGTACATCGGACAAGTGTACTTGCCTGCGTAGTCAGAAAGAGGGTGGCTCGGTTTGGTTCCCTCCGTGGCGGGAGTTGTCACTTTAGCGATCCTCGCTTGGAACTCTGTGATCGACTTCTTGAAATCCTCTAAGGATTCTTGGCTACGATCCTTTGCGACCGTACCGAGGAAGGTATCCAGAGCGCGATAGGCCAGCATGGTTGAAATGGGTGTTAGGCTGTTTGTCAGGACGACTACTCCGAGTTTCTCCTCAGGCACCAGGAGCACGTGCGAGTTCATACCATCGTATCCACCCCCGTGCCCGACCAGTTTGCGTCCTTGGTAGTCGGACAATGACCAGCCCAGTCCGTACGATTTGAAATGGATGGATGGAAATCGCGCCGAGGGCTTCTTGGGCATTCGGATGGGGGTTTGCGACTGCCACATCTCATGGGATGCATCTTCGCTGAATAGACGTTTCTCGGAATTCAACTCCCCTCTTCGCAGTTGAAGCTTCAACCAATGGGACATGTCTTCGGCGCTCGAGATAATTCCACCGGCGGCAGCCATCGCGTCCCAATTCATCCAAGCGATCGGCAAGGATCGATCGGGGAGTGTCTTGTGTGGCGTTGCGTAGTTGTCTTGTGCCACCAAGTCGCGGATGCTGCAGACCGTTCGTTTCATTTCCAATGGGGCCAAAATCCGATGCTTCACAAAGTCGGGCCAGCTTTGACCACTTACTGCGGAAACCACTTCACCTGCGGCCAAGAACATGAGATTGGAGTAACCATATTCAGAACGGAAAGCACTTGCCGGCTCGAGGAATACCGCGCGTCGCAGGATCTCTTTCGGCGAGTACTCGGTTCCCCACCACAAAAGATCCCCGCTAAAGGTCCCGAGACCACTGCGATGGCACAGGAGATCCCGCACTCGCATATCGCGCGCCGCGACTTCGTCTTTAAGCGTGAACCAAGGCAAGTGCTTACTGACACGATCATCCCATTTCAGTTTGCCGTCATCGACCAGTATTGCCAACGCAGTTGCCGTGAATGCTTTGGAGTTCGAGGCAATAGCGAAAAGAGTTTTTTCGTCCACCGTTTCAGGGGATCCCAGCCGGCGAACTCCATAGCCCTTGCTTAGAACCACCCGATCGTCTTTGACAACTGCGATCGAGAGCCCTGGCACCTGCCATTCCCGTTGGGCCTTGGAGACGTATTCGTCTAACTCTGCA
>JANODW010000811.1:0-12165 GCA_031412875.1 Pirellula sp.
CCAAGCTGGATGCAAGAGTTGTCAAGCGGGGGTCGCGCATTCGCACGGTCCCATCGCCGCCGATGTGATGCAAGTGCCAACCCGACACACACCCAACCACATCGTTCACGAAAACTACGATGAGCCGTCAGTGCTCAGCGAATCGATGTACGATCCCGATGCGATGGTATTGGGCTCGAATTGCGATTCATGTGCTAGCGGCGGCGATACCGGCTTTCTCATCCAGACTCCCAATATTGTAGGCAATGTGCTGGGGCGAATGCATCTGCGTGTAGAAGCGGCGACGTTCTGGCCCAAGGGTCAAAATTTGCCACAACTGGTGACAACGCGACGGCCTGCCAGCAACCCGGCCACAGACGGTTTGATTGGTGGAGCGGATACGATCAATTTGTTTGGTGGGTCCGAAGTGCTTGGCGGAGCGACTCAAGGTATTCGGGGTGAGCTCGGCAGTATGTTCGACGATTGCGGTGCGCATGGGTTCCTCCTGCGGTTCTTTGATCTAGGCAGCAACGCGTTGACGTACAGTAGCACTCCGACATCGGAACCGGTGGTGACGAGGCCATTCTTTAGCACCGCAAACAATGCGCAATCGACGATCGCCATCAACTACCCGAACAGCACTTCGGGCTCTTTGAATGCGAACATTTCGAGCGACGTGTACGGTGGCGACATCCTGTTTCGAAGGATGATATTCAAAGACTGTGCTACGCAATTGGAGTATCTCGCAGGTTACCAGACAACGCGGCTGGCCGACTCTTTGCTGATCGACTCCACGACCACCGCGCTGACCAATACGCCGGCACCGGCCGGAACCATCTCTCAATTGCGGGATGAATTCATGACCACCAACCGATTCAACGGCATGGCGTTGGGACTCAATGGCATGTTGCGAGAACGGTGTTGGACCCTTTCGGGCATGGTGAAGCTCGGGCTGGGGAACATGGAACGCAGCGTGGACATCCGGGGCTCGTCCACCATTACCGTCCCGGGAAATCCGAGCAGCACCAACACGACCCCGAACGGCCTGCTGGCAAGAAATACCAATGATGGGAACTATGTTTCGAGTACATTCGTTGTGATGCCAGAAACGAACTTGACCTTGGGTTACCGAATATCCAGAGGCTTAGAAGCGACCGTAGGATACTCTTACTTGGGATTGCCCAAAGTGGCCCGGGTCGCAGATCAATTGGATCCGCAGTTGGCTGCCAATTTGAACAATCCTCCGTCGGGCGCTAGCACGCCGAGTTTCACGTTGCGTGAAAGCAACTTCTCGTTGCATAGCCTCGACTATGGTTTGCAGTGGCGATACTAGGACGCATGCGGCTCAGAAGAATAGGCTAGAATGGGATTTTTCTGCCCTTGGCAACCCCCTTTCTGGCCGCAAGCCGGAGCTTTTGCAAACAGGTTTTAAATCGAGAGAACAACCTATGAGCCATGCGAATCCGTTTTCCCCGCCTGCAACATCTTTGCCGCCGTCGATGGACTTGCCACCGACGGTCACGATCGACCCGATCGGACTCTACAAACGTTCCTACGCTCTGATGGGCGATCAGTATTGGCTCTTTGTTGGGATCACGTTGGTAGGGGTTGTGATCGGCTCTTTGATCCCGTTTGGTATTCTGTTAGGTCCGATGATGGTTGGGATCTATCTTTGTTTCATGGACCGCGAGCGAGGGCAAAAAGTCGAGTTTGCTACGCTCTTTAAAGGATTCGATCACTTTGCAAACGCGCTGATTGCCATGTTGATCATGATCGGGGTAGCGATGGCAGCGATCATCCCTTTGTATATTCTGATGGCGGTTGCTTTCATTGCGACGAATGGTTCGGGAATGGAACTCCTGATTCTTTTGTTTTTCGTGGCATTGATTTTTGTGGTGGCAATGCTGATCTATCTGCCATTCCTATTTGTTTTCCAACTGGTGGCGGAACGGGGGCTCACAGGTCCGCAAGCGGTCGGCCTGAGTTTCAAAGCGATGAAGGCCAATCTGGTTGGATGTGTCTTTCTCCTATTGGTCATGGGAGTATTCTCGTTGTTGGCAACGATGGCATGTTATTTTCCTGCCATCCTTTTGATGCCGATTAGTTTCGGCGCGTTGTTCTTGGCTTATCGAGATATTTTCGGCCCGCTTCCCGCTTGATCAAGAAGCGATCGAGATCGGACTAGTCCCAAAACGAAATCGGACGGTAAGAAATCACCGTCCGAGTTGGGTTAGAAGAGTTTAGAAGCGTCTGGAAGATTCACAACCGCGTGCATAACGCTTCGCGTTTTGCGACCCATTGCCCCATTCCAATAAGAAAGGGGGGCGTGGTCCCATAGTCTGCTTTCGCTCTGCGAAAGTGAGTATTAAAAAGGGCTGTCTGGTTCGGTGGGAACGGCTGGCACGGGTTCGGCTGGCATTGCAGGAGCGAAATCGTCCGGCGTTTCGTCGGCTGGCTTGGGCATTGCTTTAGGGTCCCCTTTGGTCATTCCCTCATTGAATGGATCATTGGGAGCGAACTTCGGCGCCGGGGCTGCGTCGGTCCGAGGTGGAACGATGATGCCACCTTGTTCAACACCTCCCATGCGTTGCATTTCTTCGTAGCGAGTGCGTTGCAGTTCGAGGAGGCGTGCGCGGGAAGCCAATCGGGCTTTGGCACGTGCCTTTTCTATGGCGACTCGCACTGGTCCTTGGACTCGCTCAAGTGCTTTGCCGACGTTGACGACCTTTTTTCCTTCGATTTCAAGTTGCGCGCCGCGTTCGAAATCAGGGTTGCTCATGTCTGCAACGCCGTAGGACTGAGCCAATCCGCGGAAGAAAAATGCACGTGGGTCCATGCTCCCTGCGTCGATCGCTTCGGTCAGCAATTCCACGGCATGCACGGAGTTTCCGCGGAAGTACGAATGCACAGCTTGACCGTACATTTCGTCGAGCGGGTCCTGCGCTTGCACGCTGTTTGCAAACGATACAGACACTATTGAAAACAGAAAAGCAAAACGTCGCGTTCGCATAAATCAGGCCCAATTTGTTAAGCGAAATTCGTCACAACCCACAGACCATTCTTGCAACCTGTGCGAGAAGGTGATTCCTTCGTGGAGAATCCCATAAATAGTACTTGCCAGCGTGCCGAGTGCAAATAAATACTGAGATTCCCGACTTATGATTTGCAATTGAGCTGGTAATTGAGTTGGCAAGGGGACGAAAACGTTCCAAACTAGCCGTTTCCAAGATCACCGCCTGTTGGGCGAATTGAGGGGGTCCGCTGGGCGAAGTGCTTGGTTCTGGATCCAAATCTCGGCTGTTTGGCAAAAAGTGCCCCCCGCAAGGCTTTCATCGTATGCTCTCCTGGATTCGACTGACCATTTCATTCCTTTGGCGTACTTTTAGCTTGGTCGCCTTGCTGAGCGTTGCCGCGACCGTCCCGATTTTGCAATTCGCGAGTTTTGGGTATATGCTTGAAGTTTCGTCACGGATCGCCAAAGGAGAGCCCATACGCTGTTGTTTCCCGGGTACCCGTTTAGCAGGTCGCCTGGTGCTCATTTTGATTTGCGTGGCGGTGTCATGGTTGCCGGTGTGGTTTCTGGTGGACATGTCGTACACGGCGGGCTTGATCGAGTCAGGGGGGGCAGCGGCGGGACGTTTGCGGTTTGCTGCCCGGTTGGTCTCCGTCCTGTGGGTGCTCTGGATTTTGTGGGCCATTTTCCGAGGCGGCAAGCTTCGGCATTTTTTGTGGCCGGCGCCTGTTTTGGCTGTTCAATCGGTTTTTCGCGCAGGCGTTTGGCGTGAAGCGGAGGACCGGCTGTGGAACGCGCTGGTGGCTCTTCGCTTGCCAAGGCTGCTTTGGCTCGGGTTCATGGCATCGATCGGCGCGTTGGTTTGGCTGGTCCTGCCGAGCAGTTTTATCGCGATTGGGCTTATCGGAAACGGCAACGCTGGAACCGGGCTCATTGGTCTGATCGGAGCGCTGGGGATGGGGTGGGTTCTGCTGCACCTGCCGTTCCTGCAAATCCACATGGCCAACCAAGGGAAATTGCTTGCCGTGTTCGACGTCTCGTACGCCAGAAGGGCATTCCGTCGGGCACCATGGTCGCTTTGCTTAGCGACCTGGGCGACGTTTGTTTTAGCGGTCCCACTTTACTTGTTTCGTATCGAATTGATTCCCGCGGAGCTTTGGTGGATCCTTTCGTTTTTCTTTGTCGTCCTCATGTTTCCCGCCAAACTGTGCGCGGGGTGGGCTTTGAGACGGAGCAAGTTTCATAACCCGTCGAATCCCGCGAGCGTCGTGCATTGGTTCTGGCGAAGCTGTGCCTGGATTCCACAGATTTCTGTGGTGTTGGTTTATCTAGGCGTTTTGTACCTCGCCAAATTTGCGCTTTGGGAAGGGACGGCGAGCATCTATCTTCAGCACGCATTTCTACCGCCGGTACCTTTCTTCATCCGCTGATGTGCTAAACTCGATGCGTCCGTGGAACACCGTTCCCGTTTTGTTTTAATCCAGAGACATTCCTACCGTTCCTGACCGACTACGCATGTCAACGAACCCTTATGCCGACCAAGAAGTAAACAGCCCCTACGCGTTTCAGTCGAACACGGCGATTGCCATGGACGATGGGTATGTCAAACAAGTCCCCATCCTGGGCATTCTCAATATTGTTCAAGCTTCGTTGGAGCTGTTGATGTTCTTTATGTTGGTCGCGATGACAATCTTCATGATCAGCATGCAGAACTCTCCTCAGATGCAAAAAGTCCCCAACGCTCCATCAATGCAATGGATAGGAGTCTTTTATGGTTTCCTTGCTGCGGCCATCGGCGCGATCGCAGCAATGCGATTGGCTTCGGGGATTTTGATGCTCAAGAAGAGAGGCCGCGTCTTTTCGATCGTGGTTTCGATCGTGGGGCTGCTCAGCGTGTTCACTTGCTACTGTGCTCCGACGTCGCTTGCCTTGTCCATCTACTCCTTGGTCGTGTTGATTCAACCCTCGGTCATGGAAGATTTTCGTAGGCAAGAGCCGCCGACGCTGCCGTCTTAGGCGAGCGGCAGTTACTTGGATTCCAGACCGTGGCGACCATACTGAGTGTTCGCGTGGGATCGTTTTTTCGCTTTGTTGAAGTCGGGTTTTTCAATGCACTTGTTGCCCATCATCGCCTTGCTCTTGTTGATCGGGATGGTGACGGGTGCCAATTTGTTTGCGCTGGGCGCTTGTTCCTTGTTGATTGTGGTTCAGTTGGCAAGGTTCTATGCGGACCGTTGGGCCATGAGCATATCGGTCGATCGACAAACGACCAAAACGGAACTTCAAATCGGCGAAAGCATGTCGGTCGGTGTGAAGCTCAGCAACAGGACGGGCTATTTCATCCCTTGGCTTTTTGTCGAAGACTTGCTGTCCAAGCGAGTGACTTCGCAGCCCCATGCTGCGTTGGAGGTGACAGGGTTCCCGGCCAAGCTTTACTTTTTTCGACCTCGGCAAGTTGCATTGATGACCTATCAAGTGCGAGCGATACGGCGAGGCTATTTTCAACTCGGGCCCACTGTATTGGAAACCGGCGATTTGCTCGGATTCCATCGCAACTATCGCATCGCTTCGGAGCCTCAGTACTTTTTGGTGTTTCCTAAATTGATTCCATTGCAAGGAATGAATGTCTCGAGCCGACGCCCGATGGGGGAGTTGCATATCAACGACCGCGCGATGGAAGATCCGACGCAGATGGTCGGGATTCGCGAATACCGCGCAGGCGATTCGCTCAATCGCATCCATTGGCGCGCGACCGCTCGGACAGGCAAGCTTCATACGCGAGTCTTTCAGCCCACATGCATCCAAGGGGCCATGTTGGTTTTGGATATGCACACCGATTCGAATCCGGATCGGAACGAACCCGTTCGCACGGATCTTGCCGTGACGATGGCCGCATCGATTGCGCATACGTTGTACCTGATGAACCAACCTTTTGGTTTGATCAGCAATGGGCGCGACGCTGCAGATCGGATTCGACTCAAACGGACCGAAAAGGAATTTTCGGATCGCAATTCGGTGCGAGCGAGTGCGGAGATGAACGCAACGAGCGATCGGCTTCGCCCCATTGTGGTGGATGCGAAAACGGGTCCTGAACAGTTCTCCGAAATCCATCGCACCCTGGCCCGTTTGGAACGTACCGACGGCATGAAGCTGTCAGATCTCTTGATGGAGACGCAAAGCCGGCTTTCGCGGCAATTATCCGTTTTGGTTTTTCTCCAATTGGTCGATGACGAGATGGCGCTGGCATTGGGGCTGCTTCGCCGCCGAGGCTTCTCGGTATCCGCCATCGTCAACCAGCACGAGCAAGACGGCTTGCAAGATTCGGCGGCAAGGTTGGTCGCTTACCATATTCCTGTCTATGCATTGCCGGATGAAGCCACTGTTCCAAGCGTTTGTCGGGATATGTTGCTCGCGGGTTGATCTCCGAGGCAGATTGCCATACTATCGAGTTCTTCAAAATTCCATGATCGCTCTTGCTGAGCGAGATTCCCTGAACCCCCCAATCATGACCGCGACCGTATCCGATTCCGCAGTGGTAAACGCCGTTGACAATGCGTCGCTGCCCCCGCTCTATAGACCTCTCAAGATCGGTGGCGTGCAAGTCGGTTTTCCGGTGGTTCAAGCGGCGCTGAGCGGGTACAGCGATTGGCCCATGCGGGTGATCGCAAGGCGTCACGGGGCATCGTATAGTTTGTGCGAAGTTATGCTCGATCGTTTTTTAGTAGAGCTCAAGGATCGCAAGCGCACGTCGCATTTCCTTTTCAATACTCCCGAAGAGCATCCGGTCGCAGGCCAACTCATGGGGGCCGAACCCGAACAGTTTGCCCTGGGTGCAATGAAGTTGGTCGAAGCGGGATTCGCAGTCATCGATATCAACTTCGGCTGCCCGGTGAAAAAAGTCCTCGGTCGATGCCGTGGCGGATTCCACTTGAGCCAGCCCAAGATCGCCTTGGAAATTGTAAAGCAGACACGCGATATCGTCCCCTCGCACATTCCTGTAACGATCAAGATGCGGCGGGGGTTGGATGATACCCAGGAAAGCCGCGACCGATTCTTTGAGATCCTCGACGGGGCGTTCGCTTACAATGTCGACGCGATTACTGTTCATGGCAGGACGGTCGTTCAACGATACGTTGGACCAAGCCGTTGGGCATTCCTGAAAGAGGTCAAAGACCACGTCGGCCCCAACCGCATGATCCTCGGCAGCGGGGACTTGTTCACCGCCCACGATTGCTTGCGCATGATGCAAGAGACCGGAGTGGACGGCGTCACGGTTGCCCGAGGTTGTATCGGAAATCCGTGGATCTTCGAGCAATGCCAAGCGATCTTTCACGGGCGACCGCTCCCTCCCCCCCCGTCTCTCTTCCGACAACGCGATGTGATTCTCGAACATTTCAAGCTAGCAGAAGAACTGTACGGACCCGACAAAGCGGGAGTTCCCATGCGAAAGTTCGGAATCAAATACTCCGCGTTGCACCCGCAATCGCTCGACGTTCGGGAGAGTTTTGCCAGAGTCAAAAACATGCAAGAATGGTCGGCGGCATTGGAGCGTTGGTACAGCACCGACGGGCCTGGAATGGTTCCAAGCAATGAACTTCACGAGCAGGAATGTGAGTAGCTCCCACAAGATTTTTTTGAGAACCCAATGGTCCGTTGAACGGTCAGCGCCCAGCGATGAACCGCATGCGAACGGCCTCCGGGCAACTCGGATTTTCCGGTGCCCCACGGGCTTGTCGGCCCGTCAAGAAGTCCGCTTTTGTTTCGAGCCCGCAACCGATGCTCGCTTGAATCTCAATGACAAGCCGCAAGCTTTGACTATTATTAATCGTTTGGCGACTGCAACCATCACCGGTATGATGGAAAGCGTCAACCGCGCGGAAATCCTCTGGCGAGGAGAACCGTTTGCCAACATTCAACTACCTGAGCATTTCATAGCATGGTTAGAAATTTCGGACGATTCCCAGGTCGAATCTCAATTCGATGCATGAAAATCGCCCAATTCGTTTTTCTGGGGTTTGCGATTTTATTGCAAACGGGCTGCACAAACGCACCTTCGGACTCCTCTGGTGCGCCTCCGGCTGAGACTGCAAAAGCGCCCCATGGTACGCAGGCGGCCGATCCCCGCGAGCCAGCGGACCAAAACAATGCAGCGGATCCCGCAACCACGCCGGTGCCCATAGCGGTACAAACCCCCAAGCCTGCGAGCGCTCCGCCCAAACCGGTTGCTCCGTTAGCGGATGCAAAGCCGCTGGAACCGCCGCTCGATCCCAACGTCGATGTGGCGGCACTGCTGGCTGCTCGCCTTCCCCAGGAGGAATTGGACGTAGGTTGGATTCGGCTGTTCGATGGCCAGTCGTTGATGGGGTGGCAAAATGCCGGCAATGCCAATTGGAAAGTGGACGAGGGAGTGATCGTCGCCACGGCTGGGGCCCCGGGACTTCTCTGCACGTCGGTCCGATTCGCGGATTTCGAATTGATGTTGGAATACAAGGGGACCGAAAAGACCAATAGCGGTGTATTTCTCCGAACTCCGACCGTACCGACCGACCCTGCCAAGGATTGCTACGAACTCAACATCGCACCGCCCGACAATCCCTTTCCCACCGGTTCACTCGTGGGGCGCGTCAAGGTCAGCGAACAAGTCGATGAACCGGAGTCAGGCGAGTGGCACACCCTCCACGCGATGGTCGATCGGGATCGCGTCCAAGTTTGGGTCAACGGTCAGCAATCCGTAGACTACTTGGATAACACCAACTTGACGGCCGGATGCATTGGACTCCAGTTTCGCGAAGGAACGATCCGTTTTCGCAATATCAAAGTGCGGCCTATCACCTATGCGATCCTGCCCGCCAAAGATCTCAAGGACTTCAACAAGCCTGCAGGCAACGTCCAAGCGGAGCTTACAGAGACCGGTGCGCTCGCTTTGACCGGTGGCAAAGGGCACATCGAGTTGCTTCAGCCGCATGCCAATTGCTGCCTGCAGTTTGCTGTCCAGACCCTCGCGGAGAATGTCAATTCGGGACTCTTCTTTCGCTGCATTCCAGGCGAAGATATGAACGGTTACGAGTGCCAAGTCCATCATGGCTATCAAGACGATCGACGGCGGCCAATCGATGCCGGAATGGGAGCGATTTTCCGTCGCCAGAATGCCAAAGCGGTATTGTCGGATCCGGAAAACAAAACGCACGTCACGGTGATCGCCGATGGACCAACGATCAGCACATGGGTCAATGGTGTGCAAGTGGTGGACTGGAAAGACACACGCGAGCCAAACGAAAACCCGCGTAAAGGTCTGCGCACAGAAGCTGGGACGATCATGCTGCAAGGCCACGATGCAGACTGCAAGGTCCGTTTTGACAGCTTAACCATTTGCCCGCTGCCTTAATGGCTGCCGGGTGCCTTGATGGGTTGGACGGTAGGGAGGCTTCAAGCCAATTGGCGGCAGAGCGAATCGACGAGTTCGTTTGAAAAGACTTCGCCCCGATTCAAGAAATCGCAGTCGCTCATCAGTTGTTCCATCAAAACGCGGCGTCCCATCGCCCCATCCTCCGCCCGACCGATCGCATAGGGTTTCAGATCTTCTTGCGAATCGATCGCCTTTTCCAAGCTTGCACCGGGGGAGATCTTGTTTTGAATCCCATCGATCATGGCCATCAGCACAGCGGAATGGACCAAGTACGGATTGCAATCGGCAGAAGCCCCCCGAAACTCAATCGCTCGGTCCCGCGGATGATTCGATGCAATGATCGCGCAGCATACCGATTCGCGCGCGCCGGGATGGCAGAGCTTCAACCATGGTACGCCATGACCGTTCGGGTTATTTGCAAGACCAATAGCGCAGATCGCATCGGCATGCCTCAAGATCCCACCCATCGCGTGCAAACCTGTTTCGCTCAACCCTCGGTACGACGAACCAACAAAAATCGATTCCCCCTGCCGGGTAATGGACCACTGGCTGGGTAGAGAAAGATTGGTGAACGCAATGCGGTCGCGACTCGTCGACGCATGTTGGCCCAGAACGTAGCGGAGCATCATGATGTCGTCGCAGCATTCGACCAAGCCGGACGGTTTGATCACCATTTCGGAACTGGAGTCCGGGCCACTGAAATGCCGCTCGATGTGCAATCCCGCTTCGCCGCATATCTCAGCAACCTCACAGCGACCTCGGAAATAGGGATCGTCGGGTCCGCATGCTAGATGCGTATTTCGAAGCGGATCGGCTTTGCCGCCGGACGTGTTATCTCGATCGATTCGGAATTGGCAACATGCTCTCAACGCGAGTCCGTCCCCGACAGCGGACGATTCCAGATACCGCATGGCTTGGACCGCAACATGTCTGGAGTCCAGCGGGCTGTCCTCTCTCATCAACACATCTTGCACGCTTGCCAGCAGTACCAATGACGGTTGATGCGTAAACGGATCGAAATAGTGCGCTGCTCCCTGAGGAACCAAAATCGCGTGCGCTGGGATGGGCTGCGAAGTTCGATCTAGGACGATGTCCTGACCAAATCCCTCGTCAAAGCAAGCCTCTGTGAGCGAAGAAACGGGAAAAGTGACGTGTCGCCAGGAGCCTTGAATATCCACGAAACGCAGGTCGAACGCTTTGATCCCTTTTTCTCGGCAGTAAGCCAACACAGCCTTGGGTTTCACCTGTCACGACCTCTTGGATTCATACGCGCGTTTGGACTTTGACCTGGTTGGCTTGCACTGATGCGTTATTTCATGGCTTCGAGATAGATATCGTCAAAGCGGGCCACGCCCACCGATCCGAACAATCCAATCGATACGATGGCTTCGCGCGTCGCGGGCGGAATCGTCAGGATCTTGTCCTCTTTCTTCCATTTTCTGCTCCCGTGAAATCCACCGATGTAGTTGTAACCGATCCGGTTTCGATTTGCATCGAAGAACTGGATGGCAATCGACGGCGATTGTTCTTTGGTGTTTCCCAAGGTTACGTTTTCGATTTCGATCCAGCCACCTAGCTTGATCCTTTTTACCACCGATCCGTCGAGCGCCAAACCTTGCAACAGCATGCTGGGCGACTTGCCATCCGAGCTGCGGAACTCGATGATCTGGGGTCCATTGGGTGCGTGCTCGTCGGGGATAGCGACGCAACCGAACTGGTAGTACCAACCGGGAATACGTGAACCATTGATGAGCGGCAATTCGAAGTTGCCATTCACTAACTTAGGGTTCTTTGGGTCCGGTGCAATTTCGCGAGCCTCTTCAGCCGCTCCGGTCATCGGGACGAACAGCGTCGGCTGCAACGCTTCGCGTTCCAGTTTTCCATCCACTTTGCGCATCAGAAAAAGCATCTGTTGGTACCGCTCGCCGACCGGAACGATCATCACGCCCCCTTCCTTGAGCTGGTCCACAAGCGGGTCAGGAACCTTTTCAGGCGAGCACGTTACAATGATCTTGTCAAACGGAGCATGCTCGGGCCAGCCTTTGAAACCATCGCCGATCAAGCAATGGACATTGGTGTAGTTCATATCCGCCAAGAACTGCTTGGTATGCTGTCCTAAATCCTCGACGATTTCGATCGTATACACATCTTTGACCAGCGGGCTCAAAATCGCAGCTTGGTAACCGCTGCCCGTACCGATTTCGAGCACCTTGTCGGTCGGCTTCGGTTCCAAAGATTGCGTCATCAATGCGACGATAAAGGGACTGCTGATGGTCTGCGACTCACCGATCGCAATAGCGATATCCTGATACGCGAGATGAGCAAATCTCTTGGGAATGAATTCGTGACGAGGTGTCGAGCCCACCGATTGCAAAACGCGTGCATCCCTGATTCCGTTCGGGATCAGAACGTTTTTGATGAGTTGCTCGCGAAGGGTTTCGTAGCTATCTCGATTATTCGGCTGCTGTGCTGAGACGCGGGTCATCCCCGATGAAATCCAAAACGAGACAAAACAAATCGCCCAAAACGTTTGGTTGCGGAACATGGATTCACCCAATTCGACCGGTTCGCCCTGTTTTTCCGGACCCCTATTGCAGGCTCGCTAGAGCCATCTGCACGGGAGAAACCAGAGAATCGGTCCGACGAACCATGGACTAGTTACAACAAAAACTTTTACACAGCTTTAGCTTACACACTGGGCGAGAGAAAGGGTCAATCCATGCTAACACGTTCGACGTAGACGCCGTTGCGCGTGTCAACCTTGATG
>JANODW010000812.1:0-3374 GCA_031412875.1 Pirellula sp.
GCAGCGGCCAGATGCGCGATCACGGCTTCGGCAACATTAGGGATGACCGCCACCACTCTATCGCCGGCGTTCACACCTTTTGACCTTAGGAAGGCAGCCACCCTGCAGACTTGATCGGTGAGTTCGCGGCGCGTTAGCGAGGTCCGCTCGCCCTTTTCGTTGATCGCTACCAACGCGGTCCCGTTCGCGTACTCGAAATCATCAAGATAGGCTGGTTTGAGCATGGTTTCTGCAAAATTGATTTTTGCGTCAGGGAACCATTGCGCATCGCGGATACTGGTTCCAGGGACGAACGAGCGATTGCCCAATTCGCCGACGGAGCCGCTGAATTCCCACACAGCCTTCCAGAAAACGCCTGGGTGACGCACGCTCGCTGCATGCAGTCCCGCATAGTCGCCGTCTAACGGTTCGTTTGCCATTGCTAAGAAGAATCGGGCAAATTCGCTGATAATGGCGGACGAAACCATCTCGCTGTCGGGCTTCCATAAAAGGGCGGCTTCCGCATGGTTCATAGAATGTTGGTTCCCTATTCAAACGCGAGGTTGGCAATCGAGTATCGGCGTACACGCTACGCTTGGGCGGCTGACACGCGTACAATAACCTATGGCACATACGTCGGTTTGAGAAGTGAACCGAACGGGAATTTACGGCAGGCAAAAAATGCGACAATGGGTTCGAACGGGAGTTAGGAAATGACAAATGCATGGGTCCTTCCAGGTGCTAGAACCCCTATCGGCAGGTTTCTCGGTGAACTCGCTCATTTGACTGCGCCGCAGTTGGCGAGCTATGCGATCCGAGCTGTCGTGGATAAGGGCGATATCGACAAGCAAGCGATTGACGAAGTGATCCTGGGTGAAGTGTTGACGTCGGGTGTGGGGCAAGCTCCGGCTAGGCAAGCAGCGATCCAGGCGGGCATTCCGGACAGCGTTGGGTGTGCAACCATCGGAAAAGTATGTGGTTCAGGGCTTTATGCCGTCATGCTCGCGGACCGATCGATTCGTTCCGGGGACCATTCGATCGTTGTGGCAGGTGGGATGGAGAGCATGAGCCAAGCTCCTCATATCATCCGCAACGGACGGGCTGGTTGGAAATATGGACAGCAACCCCTGTTGGACAGCATTGAGAACGATGGACTGCTATGCCCTCATGGATCTGCTCTGATGGGTGTATATGCAGAGAACGTTGCTCGTTCGCATGGAATCGATCGCAAGACTCAGGACGAATGGTCCATTCAAAGCCATCAGCGCGCCGTAGCGGCTCAGCGAAGCGGCGCGTTTGCAACCGAAATTGTGGCGGTACCGTCGCAAAAGAGTGAGCCGATATCCATCGATGGCGGGCCGCGAGAAGACTCCTCGCTCGAAAAACTGGCGAAGTTGAGACCGGCGTTTGATTCCAGCGGAACCGTAACGGCTGGAAATGCATCGACCCTGAGCGACGGCGCGGCAGCCATGTTGGTCGTGAGTGATAGGGCACGCCAATCTTTGGGCAGCCCGTTTGCGTTTCGTATTGTGTCAACAGCAATTCACGCGCGGAAGCCACAGGATCTGTTCCTCGCGCCGGTGGGTGCGGTTGAGAAGTTGCTTCATCAGACCAATCGCAAGATAGTAGATATTGACCTTTTTGAAATCAACGAAGCGTTTGCATCGCAGACGATCGCTTGCATGCGCGAGCTAAAAATTCCTCCCGATCGACTCAACGTCAACGGAGGGGCCCTCGCACTTGGGCATCCCATCGGTTGCAGCGGCGCGAGGGTGCTGGTTACTTTGATGCATGCGTTACGAAATCGTGGCCTGTCCGTTGGCGTAGCCAGTTTGTGCTTAGGGGGCGGCGAAGCGGTTGCGATGATGATCGAATCTACGACTTAAAACCATTTTAGGAATTGTATGGATGAACAGCAGATGTCGGTCATTGCGTGCCGTCACGGCATTGATCTGGAGACCGTCAAGCCTGCCAACGCATCAGAACGCATGGAGGAGTTGCGTATTTGTCTGCAAAGGAAGGACGTGCCTTACCCCGTCGCATCACGAAAAGCGGACGCTTATCTTGCAGCCGCAGTAGCGGGCGAACCCTTTCAAGTGGGATTGCTTTCTGAGGAAACCGTCGATTTGGGTCAATTCAGCAATGCGCAACGCTATGAGAATTACACCCTAGAGGAGCATTTGAGTTGGGCCTGTCTCATCGCGGAGCAACAGCGGACCAAGCATCGCTTTGCTTGTCGGGAATATCTCGAGGGGGAATCCATTTTCGCAATTGGCGGCACGGTGATACCGGATTTTTATTTGCTCAATGCGAGGATATACCAACAGACACAGTGGCAGCTCGCGACGGTCAGCATGATCATTCCGGCCGAACTCTTTTTCACTTGCCATAGCCGGCGATTCTTTCCGGTCACCACCTTCATGCGGCCCATCGAACAGGACTATTTGCAAGAGCCTGACATTGGACATGATGTGGCGGGTCATGTCGCAACCTTCACTATTCCGGTGGTTGCGCACGTGATGCGCAACCATGGGGTCGCTAGGAATCTGATTTATGAAGAGCGAGACCGTCGTATGGCGTCGGCGGATTCGGAGTTAGCCCGCCAGGCGATCCAGAAGAAGGCGGATGAGTTATTGCTTTATGCCGAGCGGATCTATTGGTTCACGGTCGAATTCGGATTGGTGATGCAAAACGGCGAAGTCCGCGCGTTTGGGGCTGGCATTTTGTCCTCACCGGGGGAGACGGTCTTTAGTGTCCAATCCGCCAAGCCGACGCGGTTGTTGATCGATCCGTCTCTCGACACCGATTTGTTGAGGCTAGCGACGACGGATTATTTGATCAGCGAATTTCAGAAGACGTATTTTGTCACCGAGAGATTCGATTTGCTGGAATCGATAACGCCGGAAAGGATTGTTGCGATTGCCCATTTGGCATCGAAGCTTCCGCACTTTTCTTGGAGAGACATTGCTCCGGGGGATCGTGTACTAAACGTGGGTGAGTCGGCTGTCTCCACCAACGAAAAATACTTGCGACTCATGAGCAACCAGCTTTGCGACGATTGTTTGACCCGCAGTGCGATTCGCAACCTGCGTCTCATGGTTCATGGCCTGGACCCCTCCATTGACTCCCAGTCGGTTTGGCGTGGACCAATCGCCCCGATCCCTTCGGAATTGATTACGTGGTTTGAGCAGCAGGATGCGGAGCATAAATTCCAGCAAGCGATTCGGCCACTGAGTTTTTGAATGCGTGATGGCATATCACGTATGCTCGTTTGCATCCGCTTGAGAATTTTTTTGTCCGTTTTGTGGCGGAGGTCGCTAGAACTCCGGCGTTATGGCTGAGGTGGCTGAGGTGGCTGAAGTGGCGGGGATTTTTTGCAGGTCTTGACCGGACGG
>JANODW010000813.1:0-2776 GCA_031412875.1 Pirellula sp.
GTGACAAAACAGCCCGACGCGATCGCGTTCCGAGTCACCGATGGCGGTCCGGGGATTTCGCGCGCTCAACGGGCTATTCTCTTCAAGCCATTCTCGAAATCATCCGAACAAGCAGCCAACAGCAAACCTGGAGTCGGACTCGGTCTCTGCTTATCCGCCCGGCTGGCAAAACAGATGAACGGCCAGCTAAAACATATTCCAACGGCCGAAGGGTGCGCGATGGAATTGACGTTGCCAATGGGTCCCGATGCGGCTCCATCGAATGGAACCGCATTATAACGGGACGCGGCAGACTATTTTTTATACGCGGCGCCGTTCTTGTCGGCCCCGGACATAACGTAAGCGATCAAGTCCCTGAGTTCGCCTTCGTTCAGCCCATCGACTAACCCAACCGGCATTTGAGATACCTTGGAGGAGACGATGCTCTCGACATCGGCTTTCTTGACCACGGTCGGTTTGGCATCCACATCGACGGTATAAATGTAGTACTCGTCTCCTATTTCCACAGCCCGGCCTATCAGGACTCTTCCATCGCTGGTTAGTACCTGTTGCGAACCATATTGATCTGAGATCACTTTGCTCGGTTCGATGGTGGCTGTCAGCATATCTTCGACGGAAAATTTCTTGCCGGCTGTCGATAAGTCTGGGCCAAGCGCGCCACCTTCACCGCCGATACGATGGCATTTGGCACAAGAAGTCGCATGGTACAGATTCTTTCCCGCGTCGAAGTTGCGAGTGCCAGCGGGGGCATTGATTGTTGCCAGTGCCTCTGAGACACTCCATTTGCGTCCGGGCCCAACCGGGGGCGTTGACGCGATGGGTGCAGAGAGGAGCGAGACGGTTGCAAGCGGTGCTAATACGACCTTCTCCGCAGGTGTAAACGTCTCGCTAGCATCATCGCGGAATTGAACCAAGAACTTGGCATAGCTATTGCCACCCGGCTTCTTTGCGGCGGCGATAAAAAACTCCAAGTACTTCTGCCGTTCGGCGAGTGTCCAGCCTGTTTTTACATTCCGGAGCATGAACGCAAAATGGATGGCACGGGACGGGGGCATGTTCGACAGCATGTTCCCAACAGTACCGCCATAACCCGCGTTGCGAGAGACCAGGTAACCCCAATCAGGAATGGGTTCCGGACCAAGACCATCCATCAACTTTAGTGTTTTGGAAACCACGCTTGGCGACTGCAAATAGATGAGCAATTGGACGATCTCGCCGTCCAAACGGAAAGAGTTCGTTGGATAGACTGAGTCGAGAGTGGCAACGATTTTGTCGCGCCACTCGGGGGACGGGGCGCCGTGACGGGAAAATGCGATCTCCAACGTGCGAAGCGCAAAGAGCTGCTCGGCTTCATCCGAAGAATCGAGCGGGAGCGTTGCAATTTTTTGAAGGATCAAGTCCACTTCTTTTGCAGTGCCTTGATGAGCAACCGCCATCATGGCGTTGAGTACGGTCTTTGTCCCGGTCGTTGCGAAAGCAGCAGCCCGCCAAGTTGCAAACGGTTGGGACTCTAAAGCCACACGCGCCGCATAGCGTATGAAACGGTCTTCATTGCCCAAGTTGGCAAGAATAAGTTTCATGTCACCGTTCGACTTTCCATGAAACGCTTCGAGCCGGTGACGGAGTTCACGCAGCTCTTTGCCTTGGACATCTTTGCCGCTTGCGGGAGCTGTGGATTCGGTGCCAACATAGCTCACTCGATAGAGAGCCGACTGAGTGCCTCGACCACCCACCGCAAAATAAAACGCGCCGTCCTCTCCGATGACAGCATCGGTCACAGGCAACGGAGAGCCGGTGACGAAGTCCGCCTTCGTGCCTTTGTAACTGGAACCTTCCGGTGTAAGCATCACGGAGTAAATCGTGCTATACGTCCAATCGAGAACGAACAACGAACGCTGGAAAGCAGCCGGAAATTTGGCGCCTGTTCCAAAGACGATTCCTGTGGGGGAGCCGGGACCGATTTCCAAAGAGGGCGGCAAGGAGTCTTCATAGTAGGCGGGCCAAGTTCCCGTTCCACTCCGCCATCCAAATTCGCTCCCGCTCGTCGCATGGCAAACCCGAGTCGGACGGTACCAAGGCGATCCAAAGTCCCACTCCATATCGGAGTCGTACGTGAACATTTCTCCGTCCGGGTTAAAGGCGATGTCGTATTGATTGCGATAGCCCATGCTGTACACCGTCCATTCCTTGCCACTGGGATCGACGTTGCAAATCCAACCGCCGGGTGCAAGGATGCCGGCGGCGTGTCCATTGGCGTCCCATCGTCTTGGGAGCAAATGATCTTCGTTCCAATTCTGGGGAATATGACTGCCTGCAACCTTGTTAGGCAATTTTGTATGGTTCCCTGCAACAATGAACAACGACTTCTTGTCCGGGCTCAGGATCACCGCATGGGGTCCGTGTTCGCCCGCTCCTGGGAGCGGCATGCAGAACTCGTCGCTATCCAATTGTCCATCGCCATTGGTATCGCGCAGGCGATGCAGCCCAGAACCTTGCCCATTGACGACCGCGTAAAGCGAATCAAACGCCCAAAGCAATCCTTGCGCGCCGCTTAACTGCACCGGCAGTTTCTCGACCTTCGTCGGCTTGTTCTCATTGCCGGGCACAATCTTGAAAATACCTGCGCCTTCTTGGTCGCTTGCATACAGGCTGCCATCGGGACCTGTGGTCAAAGAAACCCACGAACCCATCGAACGCGGCACATTGAAAATCTTTTCAATCTTGAATCCGGCTGGCACTTTCGCATGGGTCGCAACCTCAGGCACAAATTCGCCCG
>JANODW010000814.1:0-4646 GCA_031412875.1 Pirellula sp.
TTCGCGGACCAACACGCTCGCGCCCGCAATGTAAGGGGCAGCCATGCTGTTCCCGCTGGAACTTGCCCAATCGTTCGCGATACCGTCCTTTCCATAAAAATAGTCCGGGACGGTGCTTTCGATCGCTCGCCCAGGGGCTGCTATCGAGCGCGCATCGCGTTGGCTAAAGTCGCTGAGCTGCCCATTGGCATCGATGCTCGACACAGGTATCACGAAAGGACTCGCTGCGGGATACGATAGGCCTGGCGTTTTATACTGTTGGAACGAATTACCCGCGGACACCACGACAACGATTCCATCTCTCTGCAACTGCAACAGTTCCTCCTCGAGGGTCCCCCACGAAGGAACGGTACTGGAATTCCATGCGGACCCCAGAGACAGGTTCACCGTGGTGATGGGACTGGCAAAGCTATTGCGATTTTCGTGAACCCATTTGAGCGCGCTCTCGGTCCAAGCCAATTCGCCTCGGCCCGCATCGTTGAACACCCTCAATGCGACCAAGTCGACTTCCGGCGCCACTCCCAAATGCTCTCCGCCATTGGCACCGATGATTCCAGAAACGTGCGTCCCATGAAAGCCCGCCGGCGCATCGTCGTACGGACGCGCATCGTTCTCGGCGAAATCCCAACCGCCGACCACCCGGTAGCCCGGTCCAAACCCTCTACCCAATGCCACGTGGTCGAATGCAATCCCGCTATCGATCACCGCCACCGTTTGCCCTTTGCCAGTCAGCCCCCATTGAGAATGGACCTCGTTCCAACCTGTTTGCGCATGCGCTTCGCTCAATTGCGGTTCTACCGTGGGTGGCGGTTCAAACGCCAAGGCCGAACACGCATTGGCAACGCTGCCCATCTCAGGGTGTTGCAACGTCACGCCGGCCAAGTTGCTTATCGGTTCCGTCCCCACACCATCCCAGGGCATCCAAGGCATCGCAGAGAGCGCCAGTCGACGCTCGCACTGCTCCCAGTAGGGACGGAAGGCCCACGCGGAACCCGATGGCATGGTTTCTCCGTTCGCTGACTGCATGTCGTTGGCTTTGCCGTATTTGAGAGATGGGGATATCAGATAGGCCCGTTCGCCGACGACACGGTCGCAAACGATCCCGAGAACCGTAGGTTACGACTTGGTGACTAGCAAGGCATGCACATGGAACGCAGAAGGACCCCGTCCATTTTGCTAGCAAAATCGCTAGAGTCCGCACAATAGGCACTTTGGGTAAAGCATTCGGCCCGATTTGGCTTGGCTGAATTCTCGTTGCGAATCTCGCCGAAAGATCTGTCAGGCAGGGTGTTGCGATGATCCAACGATGGATTGTGTTCAAGTCACGATCGCGAGGAAATCGTTACCGTAGCCTCTTAACTGCGGGCGGTGAAATCTCTGAGCAAGGATGCGTCGGAGCGTTTTTCTGCATAGGGTGCAGCTAAGTTTTTGCCGGTTGGGTGTTGGGCCAATGCATGGACGCAGAGACCCGGCACTGAACACGGCTCTTGATCTTTTTTAACCAAATCATCAAGCGCGTTCGCGCTGGAGAAATCGAATCATGGCTCGGTTGAGTTGGGTGCAACGTCTCTACTGGCGCTACTTCTCCAAACCCGCAAGCGACAGGGCATTGATCCTGCATGCGATTGAAAATCCGGTCGCTTCGATTTTGGAAATCGGCATCGGATCGGGAGAGCGCATCAAGCAACTTTTGCCTCTTTGCACGCTTGCGAACGGCGCTTCGCAGATTCGTTATGTCGGCGTCGATGCCTTCGAATCAGCGGGACCAGAGGTGCCTCACATGAATCTCAAAGCAGCCCATCGGATGTTGGCTGAGTTTGGGGTCAAGGCGCATTTGATTCCAGGCGACCCTTCGAGCGCGCTTGCTCGCGTTGCACATACCGTTCTTCCGAGCGATTTGGTCATCATCGACGGTGGTTGGGGAGCAGAATCCCCACAAGCCAAAGCGATCGCCGATTGGCTGCCACGACTATGCCACTCGGAGTCCACCATCTTTGCCGCTTCGGCGCAAGGTGCCAACCTTGTGAAAGTCCCCGTTCCATCCAACGCGGCTTCACAAACTTCGATCCAGCGAGCCGCCTAAAACGGCAGCGCGTGCTGGGCGACATGCGACTCGGATCGGCGACTATTCCGGCCAATTTCCTTGATTGAATTCACGCCCATGCAACTTTTTCGGATCCAGCGTGACGTGCCGGATTTTTTTGCAATTCCAGGTATAAGTAACATGGACCAGTCCGTCGGAAGTCTGGATAACGGCTGGGTAACTGAACTCTTCCTTGGGTGATTTTTCGAGTGTGAGGGCCGCTTGCCAACTCACACCATCTTTGGAAATGGCAACGTTCAGGGGCGATCGATCGCCCCAACTTCCTGGCTTTCCGGACACATGATTGTAAACGATCACATGGCGTGCGTCCGAAAGGGTGACAGCATCGACGCCCGAATTGGGGTTTGGCAGCGAGCTTGCTTTCATCTCGCTCCAATGCAATCCGCCATCCTTGGACTGCATCTGAAAGACGGAATGCTGCTTCGTCCGCCCCACTGCGATCAGTTCGTTGGGTCCCAATCGGAGGAGACTCGGCTGGATGGCTCCGAATTCGTTTCCGTCATTGAGGGGTTCGGTCCGTTTCCATGTTAGTCCAAGGTCAGACGTCAATTCCATATGCACCTGCCATAGGTTGGTCGTCGGATGCTCGGTACTGCTAGGGCAAACAAGTTCTCCGTTGGGCAATTCGATCGGCTTGTTTTTGATTGGGCCAAGAATACCTTCTGGCAGTCGACGCGGAACCGACCACGATTTGCCATGATCAGAAGAAGTCATCAGCATGCCCCACCAAGTCTGCGGGCTTGGCCCTACTTTGTAGAACAGCAATAACGGTCCCGCTTTGCTTTGAAACAGCACAGGGTTCCAAGTGGGATAGCGGACCAAGGTGCCGTCGATTTTTTTGGTTTGAATGCCGTTGGCAACTTCAATGGGCGCGGTCCAACGGTTATCAACTTTGCGAGACACAAAGATCCCAACATCAGGATGCTTTTCGTAGGGACCGCCAAACCAAGCGGTGATCAAAGTTCCATCTGCCGCTTGTTCGATCGTCGAAGCGTGGCAACTGGGAAAAGGGGCTTGTTCGTATATGAATTCGGAAAGCAGGATCGGCGACTCTTGGCCGAGACCGCTACTGGCTTGGCAAATCAATAGGAGAACAAAGCAGTTTCGAAAGCAGTCAAACATGGAAGAGGCCCAATCGTAGAGTCCGGAGGGAGGAACTGAACCGACAAGCTGCCACGAAACCCATGTGCAGCCGACAACAAGCAACGCCTAATCTAGCGAAACCTTCCCGTAGTCGCTAGCTCCCCAGCGTATACAGTAGCGGCAGGTCGCAAGCCCTCCGGTGTCACGGCTGAAATCGCAATGATTCTTTACAAGCCCTCACCGGAGGGCATGCGCCCTGCCGCTTTTGAAAACACAATGAAAAAGAAGTCCAATCGCTATCCAGCCTCACATAATCGCAAGGAATTTTTGCATAAAATTGCATTTCCTTTTGCACGGCTTGGTTTGGCAACCTACGTTTCTGAAGCGTTTCAATTCGGAAAAATCGGTTCGATGAGATTGTTTAGATAAGACACTATGGATAAGCAGAAATACCGGCTGATCACCAGAAGCGACTTCGATGGCTTGGTTTGCGCGATGTTGCTGAAGGAACTCGACATACTGGGTGAGATCAAGTTTGTGCATCCCAAGGATGTTCAAGACGGAAAGGTGGAGGTCAATGCATCGGATATCCTGACCAACCTGCCTTATGTGCCTGGATGCCATCTTTGCTTTGACCATCACCATAGCGAAGAGGAACGATGCGGTACCGAAAGACGAACCAACCATATCTTGCAATCGGATGCCGACTCGGCAGCCCGCGTGGTCTACAATTACTACGGCGGTGCAGAGCGATTCACGGCGATCCAAAACGACATGATGGCCGCGGTCGACAAAGCGGACGCTGCCAAATTCTCACTGGACGACATCCTCGATCCAAAGGGATGGGAGCTTCTTTCGTTCCTGATGGATGCGAGAACGGGTTTGGGTCGATTTCGCAATTTCCGAGTTTCAAATTATCAGTTGATGATGGCGCTGATCGACTATTGCAGAGATCATTCGATCGAAGAGATTTTGGCCCATCCCGATGTGGTTGAACGGGTGGAGCTCTATCTCGAGCACAACGCAGCTTTCAAAGAGCAAGTGAAACGATGCGCTCGGGTCCATGGCAGCTTGGTAGTCCTCGATCTTCGCAACGAAGAGACGATATATGCTGGCAACCGCTTCCTGATCTACGCGATGTTCCCGCAGTGCACGGTATCGATGCATGTGCTTTGGGGATTGAAGCAGCAAAACACAGTGTTCACGATTGGTAAATCGATCATCAATCGAGCGTCGAATCTCGATATAGGCAGTCTTTGCTTGGAGTACGGTGGCGGCGGCCACGAGAATGCCGGCACGTGTCAAGTGCCCAACGAAGAAGCCGAAAGCGCTTATTCAGAACTCACGGATCGCATCAGCGAATTCGATATCCTTTCGCTTGTATGCTAAACAATAGCGGAACGGCGCAAGCCGTCCGGTGTCACGCCCCCACCAGCGCGACACCGGGCGGCTTGCGCCG
>JANODW010000815.1:0-3915 GCA_031412875.1 Pirellula sp.
GATGCTCGCTGCCTTGAACGTCCGAAGATGGTCCGAGGGGCGTTGCGTCGTTGCTTGTCAACTCACTCTATCCCTTTAGGGTAAACCTTGAGGATTATCCGACCCCAAACCAATTGAATGGATTTCAATTTTTCACTGCAGGCAGGGCGGCTCATCGATGATGTTATTGCAATCTCAATTGCCCCCTTGTTGCGCCCGCTAGTCATTCTTCTCCATAGCTTAGCGCTCGCGGTTTTCTTTGGTACGCATGCGAGCACGGACGTCCTCTATGCTCAAGATGCAGACGGGAATTTCGTCTTTGGTGAACCGTTGGACCCATCGCCTTTACCCCCATTGCCTTTGCCGCAACATGCCGGCCGAGTACCGGAGGCTGCCGAAGCGACACGTCCGATGGAATCGCAACCGGATCGCGATTCGCGATCGGTAGCAACGACGCGATCTGCCCGCCGCCCGAATATGCCCGTTCCAGGAAAGCCCGGGCGTGGGTTGGTTCCGCTCAAAGAAAATCAAGATACAAGCTCGGAACCAGGCAGCGTAGAAGACGCGAACCCATCGGGACTACTTTCCTTCGTACCGCATGAATTTCGAAATGGCGGAATCGCCTTCGAGTGCATTTACACGGGCGAATCCTTTACCAAAGATCGGGGAGGCCTGTCCCCAACACGCCGAACCAATTATCGAAGCAATCTGGATTTGGTCGGAACACTCAACACCGCGAAGATGGGCTGGTGGGACAATGGACGACTGTTTGTTTACGGGCAAAACCTCAGTGGTCGCCCTTTATCCAAAGACGATGTCGGCGACGTCCAATTGTTCAGCAATCTAGATTCAACCATCAACGATACCGAACGGCCCAATTTCACAACGATCGCGGAATACTGGTACGAACACCTTTTGCTCGACGGACGGTTTCGATTCAAAGTCGGCAAGCAAGACGCGAACGTCGACTTTGCCTTGTCGGATCTCGGGGGGGACTTTGTAAACTCCTCATTTGGATTCCCACCGATGATTCCCTTTCCGACGTTTCCCAGCCAAGCGCTCGGGTTCGCAGGGTTCTTGAACCTCACCGATAATTTGATCCTCGGTCTCGGTGCGTTCGACGGAACTCTCCCATCGGGCCCCCAAGGTGTGCGATGGGGATTCGACACCCTGGGCCACAACGGAGTCATCAGCCTCTATCAACTCGAATGGAAACCCGCCTTGGGGGTAGACGGCCAACTTCCCACAACCCTGCGAACCGGGATATGGCACCACTCGGACAGCGACGTTTGGGTGGAATTGTCCGCGAACCCATTCCCAACGACCTTTCAACAAAACTATGGCGTATGGACCACCGGAGACCAAATGGTCTGGAAGGAATCCAGTTCGAGTGACGACGATCAAGGCCTTGGGATCTTTGGACAATTCGGATGGGCACCTGGCGACCGCAATCTGTTTCAAGAGTACTACGGCGGCGGATTGGTTTACAAGGGTCTGTTGCCGGGACGCGATAGCGACTTGATGGGCTTCGGCATCGCTGCGGCAATGTTTAGCTCAGGCATCCGAAACCAAAATGCAGCAGCCAACATCGACATGACACGCTTCGAAACATACTACGAGACTTTCTATAAGTACCAAGTTTCGAATTTCATTTCATTGCAACCCGACGTACAGTTCATATCGAATCCCGGTGGCTTGTACAAAGACGCAGTTGTCGGCGGACTGCGATTCGAAGTCGTTCTGTAATTCTCGCGATAGCCAGTTTGCGCGTGGTGGGTCATCCGGTTGGACCTACATGTGACCTACCGTTGACCTACCATTGACCTAAAGGTGAACAGCGGATTTTAATCTTCAAAGTTGGCAACTTCGCCGCCCGAACGAGTGCCAACGGCGCTCCAGGTCGCTGGCTGTATGCCCTCCGAGATGGCTTGTACATGGCCGTCTGCAAACACGGCTAGCACGGTGCTCGCATGACGCGAACCGTATCCCAGTTCGATGTCTTCGATGAATGCCTGTGGGCGCTTTGTCCAAGCGTTGATGGGGATTGCGGTCGAGCCGAGCGCTTCGGACATTTCGTTCTTTCCCATACCGGGGGAACCGATGGACCAGTGGTCAATAATCTGAGGAACGCCATCGAAGTCAGGTCCGGAGACGCCTGCCAGGAAAAGAGACTCGGCAATCATTACGGTATTGGACAATCCATCGGCGAAATCGCGATGCCTAGACTGACTATTGGTGTAGAGCGATCCATCTTGATTCAAGTCCCCGATCAATTTGCCTGGACCGGTTTCCGTTCGGACCGTCCCGGATGCGCAGGCCAAATAGGTGCTTGGAATCCGGTCCGCAATGAATTGGCTATACGTCGCAGGTGCGTTGGCAGAGGGGCACCGGAACATTCCCATCGTGGTTTTCATCGCGTCAATGTTAGCAGGGAAAAGGTCCCAAGCTTGATTGGGATCCACGGAATTTCGTAAGGCGGATTGTTCCAAAAACGAGAGGATCTGACCGCTCCACAGGAAGCGATGATTGTTGGCTAGGCCCTTGGAAGTTTGGCAGCCCGACGGGAAGGTCCCGAAGGTGTCCGCATGATGGATAGCTGCCAGTCCCATCTGTTTGAGATTGTTTGCACACTGAATCCGCCGCGCAGCCTCCCTAGCCGCTTGCACTGCCGGCAGCAGCAATCCGATCAGTATTCCAATGATGGCGATGACGACAAGGAGTTCTACCAGAGTGAATCCCAAGCGATCAGCCGGACAAGCCAAGCGTCCTGAATACTTACGATTGCGTGGAGAGTGACGCATGGTTAGCTCGTTTCAGAAAGTTGAATGGTGGTCGCAAGGACCATTCGAGCGGCAGAATGGTGGGCATTCCAAGCAGACAGGCCGTTTGCGTAGCCTGCATCCTACCGCAAAACGGATAGTTTTGTCAAAAACCCATGATTGCTTCGCCATCAATAGCGGAACGGCGCAAGCCGTCCGGTGTCATGGCTGAGATCGCAGGGATTCATTATAGTATCCTCACCGGACGGTTCGCGCCCAATTGCAATCCCTTTCGTAGCGGATGTCGCCAGACTTCCAGTTCTATGGCTGAGATCGCAGGGATTCTTTACAGGTCCTGAGCGGACGGCTTGCGCCGTGCCGCTAAAAAAGAGACCGGACGTGTCGCACCGCACAAAACTCCAGGAAACATTTTTATAAATTTTTTAGATAATTTTGGCGTGTTGCGGATTCTTCATTTCTATGGAAGCGTTACCGGACGATGGCCAAGACGTTGCCTTATTGGAGTTCCTTCATACTTGGTTTGGCAATCGTTGCAGTTGTTTTCCGACGAACCGTATCCGAAATTTTGATGGCCCGAATCGCTCCACTGAGCGAAGAATCCTTCGCCTTGTCGGAATTTCAAAGCCTATTTTCTCGTCCCGCTCGGTTCCAATGGCTGGTTAGCAGTGTGGTCGTCATTTGCGGAGTATTTGTTTTGTTGCAATCGTTGAGTGTGATGGGTGTAACTCTTGAGCTTCTATTGCAGCTATTGTCCTCGTGATGCGAAATCAAGACCCTTCCCACTTGGACGAGTCCGATCCATCGCTGTTCTATCTACAGCGTATCGAGAAAGCGTTGGGAAATCGCGGCGCTATCGAGAGGCAATTGAACTCCCTTCGAAGGGCGCCCGAGTCGAAAGGATTTCGCGCGGAGATCGATGCTTTTGTTGCAGCGATCCAAAGCGATTTAGACGCAAAAGACTATGTCAAAGAAGGGGCGTTTGCAGCTTGGCTCGATGCCATCCTGCAGTGGGATTCGGGGCCCGACCTGCCGAGCCGACAAATCTCGCAACTGGCGACATCGATTTCGCGGAATGCCGACATTCGATGGACGCGATCTCGCACCCTCGCTTATTTGGGCACGCTCTTATTTGCGCTATTTGCGACTTTCGTATTTT
>JANODW010000816.1:0-12053 GCA_031412875.1 Pirellula sp.
CACCGCCTTCTTCGAAGGGGTTCACCATTCCGAATGCAGGTTTACTGTCATCGGTCAGCGGCTTATGGAATGTTTGGAGCTGCATTCGGACTCGGTTTTGTACTGGGCCCTCTCACCGGTGGCGTGCTGGCCGAAATCGATTTGCGGCTTCCGTTTTGGGTTTCTGCCGTGCTGACATTGACGAACGCTTGCTACGGGTATTTTATATTGCCCGAGTCGTTGCCACCGGAGAAGCGAATGAAGTTCCGTTGGTCGCGAGCCAATCCGTTTGGATCGTTGCGATTGTTGTTGTCCAAGACAGGGCTCTTGCCGATGGCGTTGACCCTGTTCTTGTACCAACTATCCCATCAAGTCTTCCAGACCTTCTTCGTGATCTATACGCTCAATCGGTTCGAATGGAAAATGTGGATGGTGGGAGGTTCTTTGGCAGTGGTAGGGTTATTGAATGCGTTTGTCCAAGGGGGAATGATTCGACCTGCCAAGAAGCGTTATGGTGAGCGAGCGCTCGTTCTGCTCGGATTGACGGGCGCGATCGTTGGGTTCTCCCTGTATTCGATCGCTTGGACGGGGCCTATTTTCTTTGCCTGCACATTCATTTTTGCGTTGATGGGGTTCTTTAGTGCATCGTTGCAAGGGATCATGTCCAAGCAGCTTGGGCCGAGCGAGCAAGGACAGCTTTCGGGAGCCAACAGTTCGCTCAATGGCATTTCCGGCATGATTGGCCCTTCGCTGTTTACCAGCGTGGCGGCTTGGACGAGTGTGCCCGAAAGCCCCGTCTATTTTCCTGGCGCGCCCTTTGCTTTGGCGGCCGCCATCCTGTGCGTCGCGTTGGGCTTGGCCGTTACGTTTGTTCCAAAAACGCCACCCGACTCCTGACCTACTTTTTAGGTTTCATCTTGGCTAAATCCGACTCGGTCGGGCTTCCACCGAACTGCTTGTAGTAAAGTTCTTGAAACGGGTTGATCTCGGGACCGAGCACTTTCTCGTTGACCATCAGCGGGAGCGACTCCGACCAGAATTTTTCGAAGGCTTGTTCTAGTTCCGCAACCACTCGGGGATTCTCTGCAGCGACATCTTTCGTTTCGCCAAAGTCCAGGCCCAGGTCGAACAGTTCCCATTTAGGCTGTGCTGCCCCCTTGGTCGAAACCAGATGCCAGCGGGGATTGCGCACGCTGCACATCGTGTATTTGGATCCATTCGGATCGGCCCATTTCGGCCAGCGTCCGAAATGCGTTATCAGCGCACGCTCGCTCCAGGCTGCTTTGGGGTTCATCAAGAGCGGCACCAAGCTGCGACCTTCGACTTGCGATTTCAACGTTTCAGGAATCGTTGCGCCGGCGACTTCGGCCAGAGTTGAAAAAAAATCGATATGAGCCGTGAGGGCATCGCAATCGGCCGGTTCGATGGTGCCGGGCCATCGCCAAAAAGAACTGGCTCGCGTTCCGCCAAGCCATGCCGTCCCTTTGGTACCTCGCATTCCCGCATTGAAAACTTTGGTACCCGCTGTACCACCATTGTCATTCATAAAAATAACAAGCGTGTTCTTGTCGATCCCCCATTGCTCGAGTTGGCGGAGCAGCCGGCCTACGTTTTGATCGATGTTATGGAGCATGCCGAAAAAGCTCTCGGTTTCCGCAGGCAAGCCCTTGCCTTCGTAAAGGGCCTTGTCTTCGGGCTTGGCGATGTAAGGTGCGTGGGGCGTGTTCGATGGAATATAGGCAAAGAAAGGTTTGCCACTGCTTCGCTGTGTATCGATCCAGCGGGTGGCTTGTTCGTAGTACAAGTCCGCGCAATAGCCTTTGGTTTTTTCGAAGCGACCGTTGTGCAAGATGGCTGGGTCGAAATATTTGTTTCCCGGCGCATCGCCGCACGATCCTGGATAGATCTGACCGATGCCTCCGCCCCCGTGGATGAATACCTCGTCAAAGCCACGTCGGTTCGGCTGGTATTCCGGTTCGTCGCCTAAGTGCCATTTGCCAAAGATACCGGTGGTGTATTGATTCGATTGAAGCAACTGGGCGATGGTGGTCGCGTTGAGAGTGAGTCGCTCGCGTTCGAGGATGGTATGGGTGACACCGTTTTTAAACTCGTGCCGACCGGTCATCAGGGCACTGCGTGTGGGCGAACAAGTGGGGCTGACATGAAAGTCGGTGAATCGCACCCCCTCGCTTCGCAACTTGTCGAGGTTGGGCGTTTTGAGCACGGGGTTGCCATGCGCCGAGATGTCTCCGTAACCTTGGTCATCGGTCAGGATAAAAACGATGTTGGGGCGTTTGCCCGCGATGGTATCGAGGGAAAACGACGCGGAAGAAAAGCCCATCCATAGGGCTGCAATGAAGATCCAGTGTTTCATAAGATGCGCACGCTCGCTTGGGATTTAGATTGTGTTTTCGTAGCGGCAGGGCGCGAGCCCTCCGGTGTCGCGCTGCAATCGCGGCGATTCGTACAGGTCGTCACCGGACGGCTTGCGCCGTTCCGCTAAGGTGAGTGCCATTTGGCTGGCGTTTATGGGCACTCATTTTAAGCGGGGCGACGTACCGGATGCAAAGCGAACAGTTCTATGGTACCATTTCGTAGGGCAACTGCGTTCGCGTACAAGCAGTTTTGCGGAATTCTAACGACCATGGTTTGGAGGGCAGCGATGAAAAAAAACACACATCAAATAAAGCGGCGTCGTTTCTTAAAAACATCTCTAGGTGCGACGGGAGCTGCGATCTTTGCACCGACAATCATCCCTAGTTCGGCCTTGGGACGCGACGGAGCGATCGCACCTAGCGAGCGAGTCGTGGTGGCGGGTATCGGGATCGGCAATCGCGGAAACTATGACCTGGATTGTTTTTTAGAGCAGAAGGACGTTCAGTTTGTTGCCGTTTGTGACGTCAAGCAGTCGCGTCGCATCGCGGTCAAGAAAAAGGTAGATGAAAAGTACCAGACGGTAGACTGCGCTATGGTTGCCGACTTTCGCGAAGTCCTCGACCGCAAAGACGTCGATGCAGTTTTGATTGCCACCGGCCCCAACTGGCATGCAACGATGACGATGCAGGCTGCCCGCGCAGGGAAGGACATTTACTGCGAGAAGCCTTGCACCAAGAACATTTCGCAGAGCCTGATTTTGGCCGAGACGATTCGACGCACCGCTCGGATTTTCCAAGCCGGTACGCAGCGCCGCAATCTTCCGCACTTCGCATTCGCTTGTTACCTCGCAAGAACGGGCAAGCTCGGCAAATTGAAAAAGGTTTACGCCCATCCAGCGGGTATGCAGGCCATGATGAGCGGATGGTTGCCGGCTGAGGAGATGCCAGACAAGCAGATCGCGGATTGGGACATGTACTTGGGCCCCGCAGCGTGGCGACCATTCAACAGCGCGACGCTCAAGGATGGATTCAATTTCGAAAAGGGGGGCGGACTGGTCGGCGGCGGGGTGCTGGAATGGGGATCGCACTGCGTCGATTTGTGCCAGTGGGCGGTCGACGACTGCCCGCCACCAATCGAATACAACGCGCCGAGCAATGGAGAATTGATGGCCAAGTACGAGAATGGTGTCGAATTGATATTCCGAGAAAAAGGTTGGATTCCATTGGGATCTTGCCCTGTCCGATTTGAGGGAGAGACGGGTTGGGTCGAAGCGGGCGATAGCGGCAAGTTGGTGCTTAGCTCACCGGAATTGTTGGCCGGCCGGACGGTCGAGGAAGTTCCCAACTACCCTGCGACTTTCCACGTGCGAGACTTCTTGGATTGCGTCAAAACCCGGGGAATCCCGAAAGGAAACGCCGACGCAGCTTGCAATGCGCACATCGCATGCCATGCAGCCAACATCGCATTGTTTTTGAATCGCAAAGTCAAATACGATTTGGCCAAAGGCGAGTTCATCAATGACGAACCCGCCAACCGGTTGCGATCCGAAGCGATTCGCGAACCATGGCGCGTTTAAACCAACCTATCCATACAAGAAACAACCGGGGAACAACCAATATGAACAAACGAGTGAAACGCGCATCTTTGCTGCTTAGCCTTGTCGCAACCATGGCTTTTGCTTCGAGCCATTCGGCTTGGGGCCAAGTGAAAACGATGGAAAAAGAGAACGACCTAATCGCAGTTCTCAAATCCGAATCGCCGCCGGGCGACAAAGCGATCGCTTGCAAACGCCTTGCGATCTACGGAACGGCGGAGGCCGCACCGGAGTTGGCCAAACTTTTGTCCAATGAACAGCTAGCGGCATGGGCCCGCATCGCATTGGAGGCGATCCCAGGTCAAAAAGTCGATGAGACCCTTCGCAAAGCGACACAAGAGTTGAGGGGCAGATTGCTTGTCGGCGTCATCAACTCGATCGGTGTCCGTCGCGATGCTGGTGCAATCGAAAGCATTACCCCTAAACTCAAAGACAAGGACGCTGAAGTTGCGTCTGCTGTCGCAGTGGCGCTCGGACGCATTGGCAATGCCGCTGCAACGCAGACGCTCCGCCAAGCCATTGCGACTTCACCCGAAGGGGTTCGATCCGCGGTTGCCGAGGGTTGCGTTCTTTGCGCGGAAAAGGCAATGAAGGATGGCAACGCAACGCTTGCGGCTGCTATCTACGACGATATTCGCAAAGCGGATGTACCCAAGCAACGCATTGTCGAGGCGACACGGGGTGCCATCCTCGCCAGGAAGCAAGATGGACTACCGCTCCTGCTGGATAATCTGCGAAGCCCTGACAAAGTCCTGTTCCAACTGGCGCTCCAAACGGCGCGAGAAATGCCGGGACGCGATATCGACAATGCGTTAGCAACAGAGCTCGCTACCGTCAAACCCGAGCGGGCGGTGATGGTCATTCAGACCATGGCGGATCGCAAGGACACCGTCTTGCTGCCAGCGATTGTCAAAGCGGCTGGAACCGGCACCAAGGACGTTCGCTTGTCTGCGATCGACGCGATGGGACGCGTCGGCGATACCACTTGTGTTTCGTCCCTCTTGACCATCGCAGGCGAAAGCGATCCAGAACTGACCGAGGCGGCTCTCAATGCGCTCTCGGAGCTTCCGGACCAAAACATTTCCAAGGAGATCTTGGCACGATTGCCCAAAGCAGAAGGGAGCATGCTGACAGCCTTGATCACCGTCGTTGGAAAACGTCGGATCGAAGCGACGCAAGAGCTGGTCAAATCGCTGAAGAACTCGGACAAGGCCGTCCGAGCCGCAGCCTTTAAGTCTCTCGGAACAACGGTTCCGCCGCAAAGCCTCGACGTTTTGATTTCGCAAGTCGTTTCTCCGGGCAACTCAGAAGACGCTGATGTTGCCAAGCAAGCGCTCAAAACCGCGGCGGTGCGAATGCCCGACCGTGAAGCATGCGCGGCACAACTTGCTAAGTCCATGGACTCGGCCCCGTTGCCTGCCAAAGTTGTTCTGCTGGACATCGTCGGCGCTGTCGGCGGAAAGAAAGCTTTGGAATCAACCTATGCTGCCGCCAAAAGCGAAACGCCAGAGCTAAGAGATGTGAGCAGTCGCGTTCTCGGAGAATGGCTTACCTACGATGCTGCACCGGTGTTGCTCGACTTGGTCAAGACAGGGCCTGCAGACAGGTTTCAGGGAAGACTCTTTAAAGGTTATCTAAGGATGGCAGGCCAGTTCGCCCCCAACCAGTCCGAAAGAGTTGCGATGTGCAATGAAGCCATGGCGGCTGCTCCGCGAGTCGCTGAGCAAAAATCCGTGCTGGAGCTCATCAAGAAGTTCCCCGATGTCCAGTCGCTCAAACTTGCGATCAAAGCAACGGAGATTGCTGAACTCAAGGCCGATGCAACGCAAACGGCATTGGCTATCGCAGAAAAGACCAAAGGGAATGCAGAAGAAGTTCAGAAACTTCTCAAAGAAGCGGGAATCGTTGTGCCTAAGCCGTAATGCTCGGGCGATAATGCTCAGACTTCAATGAACTACTAAACGGAGCGGCAGGCAATTGCTTGCCGCTCAATTTCATTCTATGTCATTCTATGCCACTCTGTATTGCTTCGTGTTGCTCGTTATCAAGTTGAAGCTTTCTAGGCCGTTTTAGGAAGAGACTACTCGACCAGCACGGCCATCGGAGGTTCCTCTGCCTTTTTACGACGGAACATAAAGTACAGGCCGACCGCTGCAAAGGCCAGCAGCGCCAAGCTATAAAGGGGCCTCACCGCCACCCAAGCGACGCTGATAGTCACTAGGGCAAGAACGCTGCCGAGGATCATGCCGATCAGCAAGGTCGCGGCTCCTACCATCTTGCCCAAAAGTGGCACGAAATTCGAAATCGCATGCAACGGTCCCGCAATCAAACAAAAACCCGCGCAAGCCAACACCCAACCCACCAATCGCAAAATTGTCGCCAATGCGGTGTTTTCAAATCGGAGCGAATCGAACATTTCGCTTGCGGTTTTTTCGCCCGAGACGATGCTCTCGACGGTCTCACCATTGTCTGTTTTGAAAGGCTCAAATTCCGATCCCTTCTGCCTCGATAGCAAGCTGACAGTCAACGGTTCCACCATGCGGAAACTTATTCGTTGGTCACCGACTTTGGGGTCGTTGGCATTGGGAATGTCGCTGCTGAAATAGAGGTGGCCACCCTCGATCCGATGTTGGGCTCGTTCGGAGTCCGGCAATTTGCCTAGCAGGACCGACTCATCGAGCGGGACATCTTTCCATTGGTTGATACGGTTAACCAACGCGGGCCGCAAGCGGAATGCTCCCAGCGTCGCTTGGGTAGTCACCAACGACGTGGACTCATAGCGAGGAGTGGGATTGGTATGGCCCGAGGGTTGTTCAAACGCATCGCTGTTGACGCGATCGCGATGCCATTTCTTTTGATACTCATAGGTGGTGACCGTTTCCTTGCCCCCTCCCAGTTTGTCTCGCGTTTTGCTTTCTTTGCGTTCCACCCATTGAAACATTTCGACCTGACGCTCCAATCTCAGAACTTGCTGACCGATTTCAAAATGGTTGTCTCGAAGAACCTCTTCCGTCGTCGCTTGACCGGTAACATGCACAAGAGCGTTCTCCTGGGTCGGCGAGATCTCGAACGGGCTGGTCACTTCGACCATCGCCTTTTCAGCTTGAAGGAGTCCTTGCGTGCGATGGATCGTTCGGTATTCGTTCCACGCGATTAGGAGGCAGGATCCGGGAACCATCAAAAATCCCAGAAGCACTCCGATAATAGAGCCAGCGATGCGAGCAAAAAATCCTTTGTGTTCCGTCCGCGTTATCTGATCGAACATGCGTTTGTCCTTGGTAAAACCATCCCACCAGCCAAGGCATCTCTACCGACATCATGGGTGCCTTGCAACCGACTCGCATTGTACTCAAAACGGCCGGTGCGTTTGCTCGATCGACGGCGCATTGTTGACGGTTTGTTTCGAGCGTGAAACTAGCGTGCCACTTGCGTGCCGCTCCCTCACCTTGCAAAACGATTTTCCATGGACTCGAATGGCCGGTTCGATGTTGAATTTCAAAATAGTTGTATCCCAACTCTGGTTACCCGATTGTCAGACAAGGATTCTCTATGAGCCGCGCATCCCACTTTAAACGCATTCTCGCGATCGACTTGGCAACTCTTAGTATGGGAGGCATTCCGTTGCTGCTGTCGTTAGACTGGTCCCACTCCGGACCGGCACACACCGAGCGTCTTGGCGAGCTGCGTTCTGTCCGAATGCAGCGGCGCTCGCGGCGGCGAAAGCTGGGCCTAGAAACGCTAGAGCAGCGGGCGATGTTTGCCGCCTCCGAAATGGTTTTAAATGGCCTGCTGCCCGACGCCCTCGGATTACAGGGCAACCCTCCAGGCATCGAGGCTTCGACACTGGTTTGGCAAGGCGAGAAGCGATCGGTCCATGCAGGGCATTGGATTGTTGCGATGGATGGTTTACCAACATCCCCTTCTTTGCAACTTGCGACGGCTGAAAAGCAACTCAAACAGATAGGTGGTGGGCCTGCGATCAAAGCGGTGCGCAGCTTGGGCGGCTCCGGCTCATTCGTGATTGAGACAGCACCCGATGTAAATTACGACGCATTGAAGGCATCGCTGTCCAGTGTGTCTGGCTTTCGCTATGTCGAGCCCGACTTCACCATCAGTATCGACGCAGCCATTCCTAACGACGCTCGATTTTCCGATCTGTATGGAATGAACAATGCCGGGCTAGGTGGTGGCCTATTGGATGCCGACATCGATGCGCCGGAAGCTTGGGATATATCGATAGGAAGTCGCGAAAACGTGGTCGGGGTGATCGACTCGGGCATTGACTACACGCACCCGGACCTTGTCGCGAATCTGTGGACGAATCCGGGAGAAGTGGCGGGGGATGGAATCGACAACGATGCCAATGGTTTTGTCGATGACGTGCACGGCTATGACTTCATCAATGGAGACGGGGATCCGATGGATGACAATGGGCACGGCACGCACGTATCGGGAACGATTGGCGCAACGGGCAACAATGGGTTTGGTGTTGCAGGGGTGAATTGGCAAGTGCAGATCATGGGCCTGAAGTTTTTGGGTGCTAACGGATCGGGACCGATCTCCGCAGCGGTATCGGCGCTGAACTATGCGACCATGATGCACAACAGTTACGGCGTGAATCTTCGGCTTACCAACAACAGTTGGGGTGGTGGCGCATTTTCGCAGGCTATGAGCGATGCGATCGCAGCGAGCGGCAATGCAGGATTGCTATTCGTTGCATCCGCCGGAAATAGTGCTTCCAACAATGACACGACCGTGGCATATCCTGCTGGGTACAACCTTCCTAACGTCATTTCGGTTGCAGCCACGGATCAAAACGATGCATTGGCTTCTTTCTCTAATTTTGGTTTAACCACGGTCGATATCGCTGCGCCCGGGGTGAGCATTGTTAGCACGACTCGCAACAACACCTATGGCTCGTTGAGCGGGACTTCGATGGCTGCTCCCCATGTGAGCGGTGCGGCGGCATTGGCTTGGAGCGTCAGTCCGAATGCAACCTATCAGCAAGTTCGTGATGCCCTGCTCACAGGCGTCGATCTTGTACCCAGTCTCAGTGGCGTGACGGTCAGCGGTGGCCGCCTCAATGCCCGCAAGTCCCTCGATTCATTGAATACCGAAATTGGCGACACGCTCGGGACCGCGCGCGTCATTCCGATGGCGTCTCCTGTTGTAGGCGATCATTTTGTCGTTCCTAGTAGCACCATCGGTGATGGACCGTTTGCCTCTAGAGATGTGGACATGTATCAGATCGCAGGAGTTCCGGGGAGCACCTTCACGGCAACGACCAGTCAACCCGCCGTGGGCGCTTCGATGAACACCGTCCTGCGGTTGTTTAACGCCGCAGGCGTGCAAGTGGCTTTCAACGATGACTTTGCGGGCCTCTATTCGCAGCTTACCTATACCTTTCCGACGTCAGGCACCTACTACGTGGGCGTATCCGGAGGCGGCAACACGAGCTACTCACCCACCACCGGCGGTAGTGGAACAGTGGGAAGCGGAACGGGCGTCTACCGTTTGGACATGAGCTTGGACGTGGGCGATTCTCTCGCTACGGCTGCCAGCACGGGTATCGAACTCAAGGGCAATTTTTCGAGAACGAGCACGACACTGGGTGACGGCGTGTTTGGAAATAGCGACGTTGATCTCTATCAATTCAGTGGAACCGTAGGCAGCACCATTTCTGCAACCACCGGTCAACCGATGGGATTGAGTCCAGGGATGGACACCGTCTTAAGGCTCTTTGATAGTTCTGGCGCTGAACTGGCGGCAAACGACAATGCATTGGGTGTGTATTCTCAAATCACCACCACCTTGCCTTCGACGGGTATCTACTTCGTTGGAGTGTCCGGTGCTGGCAACAACACTTACAACCCAAATGTACTTGGAAGTGGTCAATCGGGGAGCACAGGAGATTACAGTTTGAACGTGGCCCTGTATTCGCCGGCGGAATTCGAACTGAGTCGCCTTGCAAGCGGCGATGGTAGTCAGGGCTTCACCGTCACGGGCACGGGCACTTATAGCGAACTGACCGGCCCAAGTCAGTACAAGTCGGTGGGGGACGTTAACGGAGACACCATCGACGATTTTCTCTTGGGAGCTCCTGGTGATGTCGGCACGACGAGCATGACAATCGGCCAAGTCTATTTGATCTTTGGCACGACCCAAGGTTTCCCAGCTCAATTCGATCCGGAGAGCCTAAACGGAGCAAATGGTTACGTTATTAGCGGCCTCTCTTTAGGTGACCGCGCGGGATTCTCGGGCGGTGGGGCAGGTGATGTGAATGGCGATGGCTTTTCCGATATCGTGATAGGAGCCATTTGGGGCAATCCCGATAGCGCACGATTGAAAGCGGGTCAGTCCTTTGTCCTTTTTGGAGGCGATCATTTGGTGGCCCTCGATATTGCAGACGGCAATCCCGCTAATGGCCGCATCGGTCTATCCAGTCTCAACGGTGTGGATGGCTTCACGATCAACGGGATCGCCATTGATGACTTTGCAGGTCGAGCAACGGGGATCGGCGATCTGAACGATGACGGATTCGATGACTTGGCGGTGGGCGCTAATGGAGCGGGCGTGGGCGGCGAAGTCTACGTGGTTTACGGCGGGAGCACCTTTGCAACCGTCGTTGAACTATCGACGGTCGCTACCGGTGCCGGAGGCTTTGTCATACCCGGCCTCGCGGCCACCGACAATCTCGGCATCGCTGTGGGTGCCGCAGGAGACTTCAATGCAGACGGAATCGGCGACTTGATCCTGGGCGCGAACAGCGCGGATGTCGCAGGAAAAACCAACGCGGGACAGGCGTATGTGGTTTTCGGAAAGAAAACATCGACGGTCGGAAATTTCCCGCCTATACTCGATCTTGCTTCGCTTAACGGAACCAACGGCTTCATCGTCAATGGAGGCTCGCTCGGGGATTCGCTGGGAATCAGCGTGTCCAGTGCGGGGGATGTGAATGGAGACGGCTACGATGAAGTATTGATAGGCGCTTATGCAGCCGACTACGCTGGCATGCTCAATACTGGGACCGTCACCTTGATCTATGGCCGATCGACCGCAGTCGTATCTCCCGTCGAAGTGTCTGCTCTCGATGGCAACCTGGGGGTCGCGATTCGCGGCACGGCCGCCAACGACTACTTAGGGGAATCGGTTAGTTCCGCAGGCGATTTCAATAACGATGGTTTTGACGATATCCTTCTTGGCGCTCGCTATGCTTCTCCAAATGGAATCGGCAGTGCAGGCCAGAGCTATCTGATCTACGGTGGACTGAGTTTCTCAGGAAACTTTGAACTGAGCAGTTTGTTGGCCAATAACGGAGGGGACGGATCCAACGGGATTGCATTCAACGGGTTCCAGTCGGCGGCCAACGCGTTTCGTGCGAGCGGTATCGGCGACATCAATAAAGACGGTTATGACGATTTGCGAATCGGTTCCCCCTACTATGACGGAGCGCTCTTTGCATCCGGTCAAGCTTACGTGCTCTACGGCAAGCCCTCCAAGCCGAGTATACGTGTCATGTCGCCATCGGGGCTGACGACAACGGAATCCGGCGGCACAGCGAATTTCAAAGTGACGTTGACTTCTCAGCCTTCCGCAGACGTCACTATCCCAATCCAATCAAACGACTTGACCGAGGGGACGGTCGCGATAACAAGCCTGACGTTCACGCCTGCCAACTGGAATGTGCCGCAGGTCGTAGTCGTGACCGGTGTCAATGACAACTTCTCCGATAGCGATGTCCGTTATCGTATCCCGCTCGGAATCGCTGTAAGCGCTGATCCAACATACAACGGGCTCGATCCGATGGATGTTTCGGTAACCAATTCCGACAATGACATCCTTACCAATACGTTCCTGAAAACCCAGAATTCGAGTATTCCCGACCCTGGCACGTTGACCTCCAGTTTAACGGTCTCCAATGTCGGCACCATCCTGGATATCAACATTTTGGTCAATATCAATCATACCTGGGACGAAGACCTCGACGTGTTTTTGGTTGCACCTGATGGAACGCGGGTAGAACTCTTTACCGATGTCGGTGGCATGGGCGACAACTTCATTAACACCGTGCTCGACGACGATGTTACAGCGTTGATTGCCTCGG
>JANODW010000817.1:0-4966 GCA_031412875.1 Pirellula sp.
GGACTCGATGGAAGCAAAGTCGCATGTCTCGAGGATGGTGGAAAGGAACTGACACGCGCAGGCGAGATCCTGTTGAAAGAAGGCAAGTCGGATGCCAACCAACAAAAACTCGCAAACTGGTGGGAAAGCGCAAAGACAACTGCGGCCACCGATAAAAAGCCTGTTGAAGAAGCAGGCCTGAACGGTGGTCGAATGGCTCTCAAGTTGACATCGTACATTCCCGCCGCCATGCTAGTATTCTATCTACTGCTACTCGGCTATTTTTCCGTTTCAGGTGGATACAAGCAGATTCATATTGAATCGGACACAAAGCGATAAGCAGATAGTTCATTCTCACAACCGAATCGAGAAGTGGAAAGAATGTCCCTCTATTCATTTTTTAAGCGTCAGGCCGTGCCCCTGACGCTTGTTTTTTGTTTAGCGTCGCTTGGTCTTCTTAACGCTACGGTTGCGCAAGAAAGCAGCGTTCGGCCTGGGATCAATGATCCTTTCCAAAAACCCACCCCCTCCGAGTTTTTGGAAAAATTCGAAGTGGAAAGTCGCGAAATCTTTGCCAAGCGAACGCAGATCGTTGCCGCGGCCAACGTGACTCCTGGCTCGGTGGTAGCAGATATAGGTGCAGGTACCGGACTCTTTACTCGGCTGCTCGCCAAAGCGACCGGGCCTGCCGGCAAAGTGGTTGCTGTCGATATCGCTCAGTCTTTTCTCGATCACGTTGCTGCGACTTGCAAAGCCGAGCAAATTCAAAATGTCTCGCTCCAACTATGCAACCAAGAATCCTGCTTGCTCGCACCCAACAGCATCGATGTCGCCTTTGTCTGCGATACCTACCATCATTTTGAATTCCCATTCAAGACGGCATCGTCGATCTTCAAGGCATTGAAAGCGGACGGCAAACTGGTTTTGATCGATTTGCACCGCACCGAAGGGGTGAGTAGCGAATGGGCAATGAAACATGTGCGGGCGGATCGCGACACGGTGCAAAAAGAGATTGCCTCATGCGGCTTTGTCCTATCCGATTCGCCGGATGTTGGGCTCAAGGAAAACTACTTCCTCATTTTCAAAAAGGGCAAGCAACCAAACACCGCGACCTCGATTAAGCAGGCGATGGACAGGTTTGTTTCGTCTAACGAAGTCGCTGGAGTGGTTACGATGGTGATTGACCCCGAAAAAACGCTCCACTTGGAGTCTACCGGTTTTGCGGATTTGGCCAATCGCGACCCTATGACGACCGATTCGATCCACTGGATCGCTTCGATGTCCAAACCCATTACGGCCGCTTGCATGATGATATTGGTCGATGAAGGAAAAGTTTCGTTGTCGGATCCGATTGCAAAGCATTTGCCCGAGATGTCTGGCCTCCAAACGGCTGCAGGGAAATCGGTTGCGATCACCATCGAGCAGTTGCTCAATCACACTTCCGGCATGAGCGAAATCGGGGGCGGGCAAGCGTACACGTCTCCCACGCTGGCTGTCGCCGCAGAGAAATACGCCAAGCTGCCAGTGCAATTCGAACCCGGGAGCAAATGGCAGTACAGTCAGACCAGTATCAATACGGCTGCAAGGATTGTGGAGGTCGTCTCTGGAAAGCCATTTGATGTATTTGTGCAGGAGCGAATTTGCTTGCCTCTGGGGATGAAGGATACCGCGTTTTATCTGAACGAGTCCCAGTTGAAACGGTTAGCCAAAAGCTATTCGCGAGATGCGAGTGGCCAATTGACCGAGGCCCCGATTGGACTCTTGGCCGGCAAAAAGCCCACCGACCGCGATCGTATGCCGGCAGCCAACGGCGGGCTTTTTTCTACCATCAGCGATTACGCTTTGTTCTGCCAAATGCTTCTCAATGATGGAAAATTTCAGAACAAGCAGTTGCTTTCCAAGGAATCGGTCGCTCGCCTGCGAACCCCCACTACAGGCGACTTAAAGACGGGGTTCACGGCAGGGAACGCTTGGGGGATAGGCTGTTGTGTAGTGCGAGACCCGCAAGGTGTTTCGGAGGCGTTATCGGCGGGATCGTTCGGCCATGGAGGAGCCTATGGAACACAAGCCTGGATCGATCCCGTTCGAAAGCGGTGCTACCTACTGATGGTCCAACGAGCGAACTTTCCTAACTCCGACGATTCGGCGGTCAGGAAGGAATTTCAGAGATTGGCTGCTGAATTGAAATAGCGATGCGTGGGAACTTTGCCCCAGATGCATTGACCATCCAGTAATGCCAAGACGCGTCGCGACTCGGCAAAGTACGATGGGATATTGCTGTGCATCGAAAGATTTCCCAGAATAGGTCGGCTAGGAAAAGGGGGGCTATTAAATGACGGTGAATGACGGTGAATGACGGTGAATGAAATCGACCCGGCCAAAACCAGCGCAGCCGAATTCGCTTTGGAGTATTTGCGTCAGCAAGCAGAGGCGCGGTTGAGAAGCAGCGCACCCGATCCGTTGCAAGGGGTTCGGGAGCTGTCTCACGATGAAGTCCAACAACTGCTGCATGAGCGTCAAGTCCAGCAGTTGCAAATGGAGATGCTGTGCGATGAGTTAAGCAAACTCCAAGCGAACCACGCAGCCGAGTCTGAGCACCCGCAACGGATTGAGAAAGAATTGCTTGCGATGATCGCGTGCGGTGCTTCGCTCGTCGACTCGCTCACGGCCCTCGCGCGAGCGATCGAAAAGCGTTTTTCTGAAACGTGTTGCACGGTGCTTTCTGTCGACCCGGATGGCGTTCGTTTGCGTCATATGGCGGCGCCAAGCCTGCCCGAATCCTATTGGCGTTATACCGATGGAATTGCAATTCAAGAGTCCAACGGGTCGTGCGGTACCGCCGCTTTTCGTCGCGAATTAGTCATCGTTAACGATATTGAAGCGGATCCATTGTGGGATGATTTTCGCGAGCTTGCGCTCGAGCATGGTCTGCGAGCTTGTTGGTCGACCCCCATCGTGGATGCAGAAGATAGGCTTTTAGGCACGTTTGCAATCTACTTGCGCACTGCCGGCTGGCCTTCGAGTCAACACTTGCGGTACCTCGAACTGGTGAATCAAATCGCCATCGTGGCGTTCAACAAAGACCGGTCGGAGAAAGCGCTGAAAGAAAAAGAGCGTCAGCATCGACTGATTTTGAATAGCATTCCCGGTCAAATTGCGAGAGTAAGTCAAGATCTTCGCTATGAGTACATCAACGAACAATTCGAATGCGACCTTGGAAAAGCGTTAGAGCACGTTTTAGGGCAAAAGGTTGCCGACGTGGTTGGCCAGAAATCGTTTGATCAGCACGAGCCTCATTTTCGACAAGCATTAGCTGGGAGGGAAGTCACCTACGTAACGCGAGAAGTCGACGATAGCAACGGTGTGAGATTCTGGCTCGTCAATCTTGTTCCTGACTTCCATGGCAAAAATGAAAATGGGTTCTACGTCGTGGCCATGGATATGACCACGCAAATGCAAATCCAGTCCGAGCTTGAGGAGGCGTTAAGTCGCCTGCGAAAGATTGCAAAAGAGGTGCCGGGTGTTGTGTACCAGTATCGACTGAGACCAGATGGAACATCCTGCTTTCCTTATGCAAGCGACGGCCTGCGATCCATGTACTCCCTCGATCCCGAGGAAGTGCGGGACGATGCTACACGGATCTTTGAACAGCATCATCTAGACGACAACGAAAACCTCATTGCATCGATACGAAGATCCGCTCAACAGTTGTCGCCATGGCGATACGAGTATCGCATTCGCCGCCAGGACGGGTCGCTGCGTTGGATCGCTGGGAGTGCCATCCCAGAACGTGAATCGGATGGTTCTGTTTTGTGGCATGGAGTCCTATCCGACATTACGGACCAGAAGGCTTTCGAGGCAGACCGACTCGCCTTGGAATCGCAGTTGCGAGAGTCTCAAAAACTCGAGGCAATCGGAACCTTAGCGGGTGGTATCGCGCACGATTTCAATAACATCCTTGCGGTCATTCTTACCAATGTCGACATTGCGATGATAGAAAGTAGCCGCGGGGCATCCTCAGGCATCGAACCGCGACTGGAGGAAATTCGACGCGCGGGAGAACGCGCTCAGCGACTTGTCCAACAGATTATTTCCTTCAGTCGAAGGCAACCGACCAAGCTCATTCTTACGAGCTTGGTTCCGATCGTTAGAGAAGCAGTGCAATTGCTTAGGTCGACACTCCCAGCTCGCATTGCGATTCAAACACAGGCCAATGAAAATGTCCATCCTGTGCTCGCTGACGCAAACTTGCTCGTCCAAGTGATTGTCAATTTGGCCACGAACTCGATGCAGGCCATGGTAGGAAAAGCAGGGACGATCGAGATTTTGCTCGATACACTCAATGGGGATGAGGAGGCCACGCACGCGATCCATGGAGCGCTGCAACCTCCCTTGGTTCGGTTGAGAGTTCGCGACAACGGTCAAGGAATGGATCCCGTGACGTTGGCACGGATTTTCGAACCGTTCTTTACCACCAAAAGAGTTGGGGAAGGGACCGGGTTAGGATTATCCGTCGTTCATGGCATCGTGAAATCCCATGGAGGGTCCATTTCGGTCGAAAGCACTCCGAACATCGGGACTACTTTTACCATCCTCTTGCCGATTTGGAAGAGACCTACTCATTCCAGCGAGGGAGAACACAGCGAGGAAAGCCTGTCTAGGCTGCAGACCGGTAGCCTCTCCCGCGAACCACGGGATGCCTACGGTCGAGCTGCCAACGCGACCGACAACATCCCGCACATTTTGCTGATCGACGACGATGAACCGGTTCTATTGTCGGTCAAACTGCTTTTGCAACGGCTGGGATTTCGAGTCAGCGCTTTCAGTGACCAGCAACTGGCACTCGAGGCTTTCCTCGCAGACCCGTCCAGCTTCGCGATGCTGTTAGTCGATTACAACATGCCGGGCAAATCCGGTATCGAGGTAGCACGCGAGGTGCGCTTGATCCGCAATAGCATGCCCGTCGCGATCATGTCGGGCTACATCG